>NZ_JBALEQ010000154.1:0-178766 GCF_036917775.1 Nostoc sp. | reverse complement strand
TTGCCATCCGGGCTGAAGACGACGCTTCTGACCTCATTGCTATGCCCAGTCAGGGTGGAAATTTCTTTGCCCGTGTCCCGATTCCACAATTTGATGGTGTTGTCACGACTGGCGGAAGCTAAAGTTTTGCCATCCGGGCTGAAGACGACGCTTCTGACCTCATTGCTATGCCCAGTCAGGGTGGAAATTTCTTTGCCCGTGTCCCGATTCCACAATTTGATCGTGTTGTCAGCACTGGCGGAAGCTAAAGTTTTGCCATCTGGGCTGAAGACGACGCTGTTGACCAAATTGCTATGCCCAGTCAGGGGGGAAATTTCTTTGCCCGTGTCCCGATTCCACAATTTGATCGTGGTGTCAGCACTGGCGGAAGCTAAAGTTTTGCCATCTGGGCTGAAGACGACGCTATAGACCGAAATGCTATGCCCCTCCAACTGATTTTGTTCACGAATGTTCAGCAGAATAGTCTGTAAACTAAACAAAGGGCTGTAAGCCGGATATTCTGCTAAAGATTGTTTATCCTTAACTAGACTTTTCAATTCTTTAGAAGCCCGCATCGTTAACAGCAATCCGTCAATTTCCCTTGAATAAAACTGTCGCAGCGCATTTGTTCCGTCTTGTTCCAATCGCGTAGCTGTGAGGGCATTTTTCCGGGCTACATCTGCCTCTTTCTTGGCAATCTGCGCTGTTTTCAAATCTCCTTGTGCTTGCTGTTGTTGTTGCTGTGCCTTGTTTAGTCCCTCCAAAGCATTTTTCCGGGCAATGTCTGCTACTTTCAGGTCACTTTGAGCTT
This sequence comes from Nostoc sp., assembly GCF_036917775.1. Taxonomy (GTDB): domain Bacteria; phylum Cyanobacteriota; class Cyanobacteriia; order Cyanobacteriales; family Nostocaceae; genus Nostoc. The sequence goes on along the minus strand of NZ_JBALEQ010000154.1, from coordinate 177,976 downwards.
TTCCTGTTTGTTGTTGTGCCTGTTGTTTTTCTATGGTTGCTTTCTTGGCATCTTCCTCAGCAGACTTCGCCTTTTTTGTTGCGGCTTTAAACTGTTGATTAGCTTTTCTCAAGTTAGCTTTTGCTTGTTTCTCTCTGGCTTCTGTGTTTTTTGCCTGCTGCGATATCCGCTCGTTTTTTTGACGCTGGGCTTCGGCTTCTGTCTTAGCTGTTTTTAAATCTGTGTTGGCATGATTAGCTTGCTGAACACTCTGTTGTGCAAATATTCCCGAAGCAATTGCCCCCACCAGAGCAAAACCCAGCACTACAGAACCAATGCGAATCCGTCGATTAGCTTTGTGGTTCGCTTCTGCTAAAACTTGCTTTGCCTGTTCCTCTGCCTCCAGCCTTTTCTGCACATCGCGCTTTTCCAACTCTTGGCTAGCAGCTAAAAACTGGTAGTCCAAATCACTCAAACTTTTACCGAGTGCCCATTCTTGGGCATCTTGCAAAGTCTGTCCCCGCAACAAGCGCGACTCATCTTCACGTTCCGACTCAACCCAGGCATTAAATGTATCGGAGTAGGGGCGCAAGTTTGCTAAAATCTTTTCGCACCACTCTTGCTTAAACACCTCTGCATAAATCCGGTTATAAATTCGCAGCTTCCCCTCCCGCTTCACCACCAAACCCGTCAACCGCAGTTCCGTTTCTTCAGGACTATCATCAGCTACTATCTCTCCCTGCTGCAAAATCTGCTGATACAACCCCAACAATCGCCCAGTTCTTTGTTCTCCACTCTGCATGATTCTGTCTCGAATCGTCTTCAAATGCTCCGGCTCATCTTGCGTCTCCCAATTCTCAATAATCCCCTCGCGTACCAACTCTTCTACCCAGTCCCCAATCTCTAGTCCCCAGTTCCTAGTCTCCAGTCCCCCCTGTACCAGCAACTTACAAACTTTTTGCGTCAAAAACGGCTGTCCTCCCGTCCAGTCCAGCACCACCTGCATTAACTCTTGAGAATCACCCACTTCTGCTAATCCCTGTGCCAAGGGTTGCGCCTCTTGGAGTTGAAAGCCAGTTAAATCAATTGCCTGTCCAATATTAAAAGGTGTCCGGCGTTTGTCTTGAATCAAATCTGAAGGCGTAGATACTCCAATCAACGCAAAGGTGAGGCGATTATATTCAGGATGGTCTGCTCGTCGGTTGTAGCAATCGCGGATAACTGCAAAAAAGTCATCCAAGTTGAATGAAAGACTCAATATGCTGTCAATTTCATCAATAAAAATAACAATCTTTTCTGTAATTGTTTTTAGTAATATTGTTTCAATAAACTTGCTAAAGTGCTGCACTGGTGAAAGCAAAGCGTTATCAGTCCACCAAGTATCTAAATCAAAAGTTGGATAAATATTAAAACTTCCCACCAGAGTATCAATCACCCCGGCGTACCACTGTTCTGGGGTAATATCTGCCGTCCCAATAGCTGTAATATCAACAACAGCACAAGCAAATCCCTCTGTTTGCAACTGCTGCATTACCTGCACCCGCAAGCTAGATTTCCCCATCTGCCGGGAATTGAGTACATAACAAAAATTCCCAGCCTTCAAGCCTTCATAGAGGTCATGGTCAGCTTGCCGTCTGACATAAGTTGGTGCATTTTGAGGCAGACTACCACCGACTTGATATTGGTACTGGGTCATAAACAATTAAAAATTAAAAATTAAAAATTAAAAATTATAAAGTCTAAGCTAGTTTGGTTTTGGTATGGTGCGTTAGTCAATGGCATAACACACCCTACAAGATTACGAATTACGAATTAAATAAGCTAGGTGCTTTAATACTTTCAAAACAATATATATGTCATCACGACTATCTAAAGCAAACAAATCAGATAGAGCGTATTGTGGAGTTTCAGTTTTTAGCAGTTTGATAAATCTAAATTCATTACCATTGGTGACAAACCCAAAAACAGGTTTTGCCGAAGTTGCATCTGCCAACATATAAGCCAATGCTTGTGGAATTGCTGGCACTAATGAGTAATCTGCTCGTTTTGCCTCAATAACGAGAACCCAAAGTGGAGGATGGAACACTAAGATGTCAATACGTCCTCTGATAATGATGCCTTCGTCTTCAGAAGAAATTCTGACCTCTTGTTCTGAGGCGATGTAGAAAGGCGGTTGATAAAAACCTGCTAGGCGCAATAGTGGAGATAGCACTACCATTTTGATTACAGGTTCTAAAATAGGATATTTCGATAGATGCAAATATTCTGTCTTGACTTCGTTGAGAGATTGCTTTTCTAAATCACTCAACTTAGGTAAATCTTGCTGCCACTCTGAAAAAAAAAGTTCGTCGTCTGCAAGGTGTAGACCAAATTCATCGATGAGTTGGGCTAGGGTGATATCTTTTCCTTGAATAAGTTGAACCATTGTTGAGCCTTTTAGTTAAATGGTAATTGCAGATGAAAGTATTTCAGGTTTTCCTAATGTAGTTTTTTAATTTTTAATTCCCAACCGATTCAAAAAATATTGACGGTACAATTCACACAGTGGCACTACTTGATTACCTTGAAACTTAACTAACCCCATACTGCGGAGTTTGAATGCTTCAGTTGTGCCTACATCCACGGCGCGATTTGCCATCATCGCTTGTTTGACGGCAGCTAGCAATTCTGCATCCTCTTGCAAGTTCAGCCAATGGCGGCGTAAATGGTCACTGTAAGGCCCTTCCTCGGTTGCCGCGATTTTTTGAAGATTTCCCAGCGTCATCCTGCCACGGGCAATTTCATAAAGCGCTACCCGCACTAAATAAGGATGACCACCGACGAGTGTCATTAATTCTTTAATTTGTGAGTCAGACCAATTGAGTCCGTGACGCTGTACCAAGTCTTGTACTTGTGTTTGATTTAAGTCTGGCAATTCAATGGGTAAGCCGACATTAAAAGGCGACTGATTAATATTGAGCGGTATATAAACTTCCTTAGAATGCACAATCACCAACCGGAGATTTTTCCAAACTGTCTCATTCTTTGACCGTTCATGCCAAGCTCGTAGTAATCCAAAAAAATCAGCCGCAATTATGGGATGCTTAAAGACTTCATCAACTTCATCCAAACCCAAAGCTATGGGGCTATTAATGGCGGGTAATAAATACCGTTGAAAGTAATTTGTACATTTATTCTTGCTACCTAAAACACCCTTCCAATAATCGTCTAGCTTCTCTGGTAGATTCAATTCGTAAGTAATGCTGGCACAGAACCACTGCAAAAACTGGTCTAAATTACCGAGAAATTCTGCATCAGCTGACTGGAAATTCACGGGTGCTGTCTGATAGCCATGTTGACTAGCATGATGGAGAACCCGCGACATCAGCGAAGTTTTGCCCATCTGGCGGGGAGCTTTGATGCGAATTAAGGCCCCTGGTTGAAGAATGGCTTCATAACAGTCTACCTCAATCGGCGATCGCTCGACATAGAAAGCAGAGTTTAAAGCTACCTGCCCTTCTGGATTTTCTAAGGATACTGCTGTTTTTATCTCGGTATCTGGAATCGTTTCGTTAGCAGAGATAGCACCTTGAGCATTGTTCCGACTTTTCAGCACTGGGGTAGAAGACTCTGGAATACTTTCTAAGTCAATAGCGCTACAGCCAAACTCATAAGCATCCTCATAAGACCTATCAGCGCCCAGTGCATCATAAAAGCCTACCGCAAATTTAATTGCGGCGCGATCGCCAATTGCCCGATTCATCCCAACCACGCAATTGATGTGTTGATAAATAGACTCGGCTTGCACCTCGCTGTAACAGGCATTTAATAATACACACTCAATTTTGTTTTTAAATAACTTAAATAGCCTTGCCAGTGACTCTGTACTCACTAGCTGCATTTGCCCTGTATTATTTTCCAAGGCTAAACCTTGATTTCCACCCCCATGTCCAGAAAAATGGATGATATGAGGATTATGGTCTAAAAGCGCACGCCGCAAATCGTCAGGACGCACCGCCCATTTAGTAATTAGTTCAAACTTATCTCGGCTGCGAGAGCGTTGCAACCCTTCCTGAATTTCCCTTACTTCCTCGTCCAAGCGAAGTTTATCTGTCGTTGTGGGATTAGCTGACACAATCAGGATTTTTTTCACAGCGCTATCAACTATTGAATGCAGGCTTCTGGCTTAGATGTAGTTTACTACAGCAAATAACTACACAATTACTGATAGTACATTACCGTTGACAAGTATTTGAACTGGATGAATCCACCTTTTATCTCCGTTAACGACTATTTGAACTGGATGAATCCACCTTTTATCTCCGTTAACGAGTGTTTGAACTGGATGAATCCACCTTTTATCTCCGTTAACGAGTGTTTGAACTGGATGAATCCACCTTTTATCTCCGTTAACGAGTGTTTGAACCGGATTCATCCACCTTTTATCTCCGTTAACGAGTGTTTGAACCGGATTCATCCACCTTTTATCTCCGTTGACGAGTGTTTGAACTGGATTCATCCACCTTTGAACTCCGTTGACGAGTCTTTAATACTCGTGAAAATGACAGCAATTTTCACAAGGGTGGAATACATATAATTTTAGGGGCACAATATATTGTGCCCCTAATCATGTAGTCTATTCAATTGAAAACGACTGTAATCCTTAGCCAGATGCAACCTAATTAATCTTAATTTCCGGTTTTTTGTTGACAACTTGCTTTGAAATCTAAGCTTTGACATTCTCTAGTTTCCAGCAATTGCCTAACTGCACTACCAGGCTGACAACTCATCAAAGTTGCCCCCATCGCAGCTAGTGTAATAACAGTTGCTAGTCCCAGCACTGTAGCTCGTTTTCTAGGTTTGATTGTACTGATTAAATTATCTATTCCAGTGCCAGTACCAACAACCTCAATTGGCTCAAGTGCTTTTAAAGCAATAGCCGCATTAGCATAGCGACGGTTTCGGTTACGTTCCACCATTGTCATTAACCACCACCGAAAACGCGGACTGATTTGAGGAACTAATTGCTGGAAATTAAAGCGGTAGTTATCATCAATTAATTTTCCAATATCAACAGAACGGGTATTAGTAAGTAAGCAAATTAGTGTTGCTCCTAAACTATATAAATCTGATGCCTCAGTCAGGGAATGACCAAACTGTTCTTCTGGTGGCATAAAACCTGGGGTTCCTGCTATAAAGCTGCTAAGAGCTATTTTTGCACCCTGTATTCTAGCTAATCCAAAATCAACTAAATAAGTATTCAGTTGCTCATCAACCAAAATATTCTCTGGTTTGATATCCCGATGAATAATTGGCGGAGCTTGTTTTTGTAGATAAACCAAAAGCTCTAAAATTGACAGAGCAATTTGCTTAATTTCTTCTGGATGAAAGCTATTTTTTAAGCCTAAAGATGGGGCATTTTTATGTTCCTGTACCAGATAAAAAGCTCCTGGTATTTCAAAGGAATCTAGATAGCGAGGGATGCGAGAATGATTGAGTTGCTGCAAAATTTTGATTTCGCGCTCATAAGCTTTCACACCTGACAAATCAGCATCGGCCCGAGCAAAACAAAACTCTTTAATTACTACCTGTTGCTTAGAGTTGAGGACATTAGCTAAGTAAGTAATTCGTCCCCCTTCTCGGTTGCGTCCTAGTTCGCTGATAACTTGATAGCCTTGTTGAGAAAAATCTGGATGGTGATTTGAGGGAATTACCTCTTTATGTCCATTACGCACATCAAGCTCCATTACAAACCATACAAGTTTGATTCTGTCAATCCTTTTGGGAGAGGGAATAGGCAACAGGCAACAGGCAACAGTGAAATTTGTGCTTGTAGATGCCGTTCGGTTGCCTGTTCAATCTAAAATCTAAAATCTAGAATCTAAAATTGAGTGACCCAGATTGTTAGCCCCATTTCTACTCTGCATAGGCCAAGACACATTGACAGAAAGTATCTTTGCATTTGCGTCTTGGCATAAAATTACTAATTTTGCGTTAGCCAATCGATAATCTGGGCATTGACAACATCTGGAACTTCATCGTGCGGACAATGACCGGCATTGGGAATGGGAACTATTTTGATTTCTTTGCCATTCTCACGCGCCTCTTCGTAAATCTTGGCCCCGGTAATTGGTGTCCAGGGATCATCAGCACCCCAAATTACTAATAGAGGACGTTCTACTTTGGGCAAAAGTTCCTCTGGACTAGGGCCAGGAGGGGCTGTGAGAATGGAAGCGAAGACTTGTTGCGCTCCTGGGTCGCAAGAGGGAGTATAAAGTAAATCGACTAATTCATCGGTGACGGCTTGGCGATCGCGGTAAACTTGGTAGAGAGTACGGCGAATTTGGGCTTTTTGGCGAATGCGGTTATAGACAAATTTACCTGTAATTGGCGATCGCACAAACCGATTAAAAGCTGCCATCACCATCCGTAGCGGTGGGTTCAATTCGTGGGGACGATGACTCAATCCACCCGCAGAGTTTATTAAAATACCACCAGCAGCGATTTCTGGATGTTCTACCAGTACAATTAAGCTCAAAAGTGCGCCGATGGAGTTGCCAATAAATACGGCAGGTTCTTGGATGTGTGCTGTGCAGAAATCTTTCAGCAGTTCCACCCAAACTTCCACACTGTAATCAATGGGCGCTTTATCGGAACCACCAAAGCCTAAAAGGTCTATGGCAAATACTTGGTAGCCAGCATCAGCTAAAACTGGGATATTTTTACGCCAATGTCCAATGGAAGCACCGAAGCCGTGAACCAGTACTAGAGGTCTTCCTGTGCCCATGACAGTGTACTGAATTTTGTAGCCCTGCCAAGTCCAAAAGAATTTTTCAAAAGCGTCTTGAGTTGCAAGCGGTTGTGTACTTACAGTCATTATTAAGATTAATAAAGTGTTTCTTTAATATAGTAATTTTCTCTGACCGAAAGAGTGCTGAGTGCTGTTAGTTCCATCTACCCCAAGGGATTAATAAGTCAAGGTGTACTTAGTATCCCTTGACTTATTAGATGAATGGTGATGTGAGATGAAATACATGAATCAAAGTTACTTTGCTCAAATGAGCAAATTTATTTTAGCTGTAACCTCAGTGGCAATATTTTCGCCAATATCTTCTGCATCGGCAGCTTTAGGGTTCTCTACTACCGTCGCCCAAATATCTGATAATTCCACAAATCAACTACTTTTAGTTGATAAAAAAGTAGAAACAACGAATCGCACTCAGGTAGATAGTAATAAAGTTTCGGCAAAAGGGAAAAAAACAGGTTTTAGCCTTGCGATTTGGCAACCAGCAAATACTTTTTCAGAGGTAATTGCCCGCGTTTCTGTCAAGAGTAAAAGTGATAATAATTATTTACAAGAACGGTTTGTGGGCGATTATAAATACAAAATTAAGCAAAGAGTAAAATTTGTTAAGGGGTTAAAAGCTAGCGATCGCATTGTCGTGCGATTGTATGATATTCAAAACCGCTTTATTGGCTACAGCGAATTTGAATGTTTGCCGGCAAACACCACAGTTAACCTGATTGTGTCAGCCAAGCCTAATGAATACCAAGTTGTTCGCACTGTTTATGGTCTTGATGCTGACCAAGACGGCACTATTGACACAAATGCCACCACCTACGACTACTTTACCCAAATCAGAAACCAAGGTGTTATTTTCCTGAGCAGTTCTCAAACCTTTCAAGGTAGTCAGTTCCAAGTAGAAGGTTTGTCAACAATTGCCAAAACAAGTGTTTATCCCCTTTCTTTCACTCAAGGAGATTATGCTTTAGTCCGTCAGTCGTTCGTTAAGGCTTTTAGTTCCGACTTGGCAGATGTTTTGCAAACTAATCCAGGTAGTATGGTGCAGGTGATGGAAGTCAGCGATAACTCTAGCTACGACATTAGTCAAATGCTAATGAATTATCGCCAAATCAGTATGTCTCGAACTCTGCAAGTTGGTTTTTCTGATGTTTCCGTAAACTACTGGGCTAGAAATTTTATTACCAAATTGGCAAGAATGGAAATTCTCGAAGGTTTTCCTGATGGGACTTTCCGTCCAGATGCACCAGTAACTCGTGCCCAATTTGCGGCAATGTTGCAGAAAGCCTTTGCCAAGGGGAAAATTCGCCAAGCTATTGCTTTTAAGGATGTCTCAAATCGATATTGGGCTTACAATGCCATCAGCGAAGTTTATCAAATGGGCTTTTTAAACAGTGTTGTGGGTAAGGATTTCAACCCCAGCCAAAAGCTTTCTCGCCTTGATGTTTTGGTAGCATTAGCGCAGAGATTAAATTATCAAGCTACTGGCTCCACAGATACAATCTTATCTGTTTATAGCGATGCAAATACTATCCGTCCTGAATATCGCAGTCTGATTGCTGCTTTGACACAACGCGGTATAGTCGTCAACTATCCCAATGTGAACTTGCTAAATGCTGAACAGGTAGCAACCAGGTCTGAAGTATCTGCTTTAATATACCAAGCCTTGTCTAGCACTGGAAAGGTTGCAAACATCTCGTCGCAATATGTGGTTGGACAACAACAAGTTGCAACTGAGGATTCGATGGAGCGTGTCAAACCGCGTCGCCATTGCAACCAAGGAATTGGTAATGGCGCTGAGGGATGCGACCCAGGCAATTCACGTCCTTACGGTGGTAGTAATGATGAAGGTGGACGCACCCCTGGTAAAAAGTAATACTCTTTTTTTAAGAGACGCGATTAATTGCGTCTCTAGCTTGCTCAACTGTAAAACTAATTTCCTGACCATAGGAAATTTCTAGTGTATGACCATCAGGGTCTCGAATAAAAGCCCAGTAACCAACCGGAAAGCCCCAGTCATTTGGACCATCCAACAGTATTCCCTCAGCGCGTGCCTCATTGCATAGGCGATCGATTTCCTCACGATTCTGATAAGCTACCCCAAGATGGGATTGTGGTAATAATGCGCCTTCTACTTTAGCTGCTTTAATTAGGACAATCACAAAAGGTCTAGTCAGGTCACTAATCCAAGCAACATCTACGTGAGTAGTTTGATCGGTGCGACGATGCACAACTGTCATCTGAGCATACTTTGCATAAAATGAGATACTTGCATCAACATCACTAACTGCAAGTGCAATGTGAGTAAAACCAAGATCAGACATAAAAAAACCCTGTGTGTAGACTTAAGCGCACGAATGTAGGTATTGACCTCATTGCTTACATAGAAAGCTGACACGATTGATAATGAAGGTAGGCGTTATCTTCACAAAATTTATGTTTTTAACTTGGTTCGACAGCAACTCTTGGTTACTGGAAATTGGTGGGAAAAGAATACTGATTGACCCTTGGCTGGTTGGTTCGTTAATTTTCAGCAATTTAGATTGGTTATTTAAAGGTTCGCGATCGCAAAATCGCCCAATACCAGATAATATTGACTTGATCCTGCTATCTCAGGGTTTAGAAGACCACGCCCACCCACCAACGCTTCAGGTACTCGACCACAACATCAAAGTTGTAGCCTCTCCCAATGCTGCCAAGGTAGTACAGCAGTTAGGTTACACCCAAGTTACTACTCTTGCTCATGGTGAAACTTTCACTTTAAATAATCAAGTTGAAATTAAAGCTTTCCCCGGTTCGCCCATTGGCCCCACTCTAGTAGAAAATAGTTATCTTCTCAAAGAATTAGAGAGTGGTGTAACTGTATACTACGAGCCTCACGGTTATCATTCTCCACAACTTCAGCAATCTGCACCCATTGATGTCGTGATTACACCGTTTATTGATATGACGTTGCCTTTGCTGGGGCCGATTATTAAAGGCAAAAATAGCGCTTTAGAAGTAGTAAAGTCGTTACAACCTCAAGTAATAATACCTACGGCGGCTGGTGGTGATGTGGCGTTTGAAGGATTGCTGATGAAACTCATTCAAACTAAAGGAACTGCTGAAGAATTTCGTTCGTTAGTAGAGAAAAATAATCTGGCGACACAGGTACTTGAACCGAAACCAGGCGATCGCTTTGAACTACCATTAGAAAAACGAGCATTAGCAATTTAAGTTAGCTCACGTCTTGCACGCGTAACCCAACATAAAATTTGGTGGTAATGTTGGGTTGCGTTTCACTCCACCCAACCTACATAAATATATCTTAGGACTTACGCAAAATATCTCTCAAACTCTTATTTCTCCGTGCCGCGCCAGTTGCTACCCTGCGGGAACGCTAAGAGCGAACAAGTCGGGGAACCCGCCCAACGCACTGGCTTCTATGTGCCTCTGCGGTTCGTTATTCCGTAACTCATGCGTAAGTCCTATATCTTTTAAAAAACTCTAGGTTTCAACATAGATGAGGTTTAGCGTGGCAAATACTAATTTTTTCCTATAGCTGAATTATTTTGCATATACACTTTTCTAATCGGAAAAGGAATTTGAATTCCAGCTTGCTTATAACGTTTGTGTAACTTTTTCACAAATAAATGTTTTCCAATCCGTTGATCAAAGTATTCATTTACGCGCATATAAAGCGTAAAATCTATACTAAAATCATTAAAAGTATGAAATCTAATAAATGGTTCACTTTGTTTTAATTCCGGTGCAATTTCTTGCATAACTTCTTTAGCCACTTCTACAGTTACTTTTTCAACTTGTTCCAAATCGCTATCATAACTGACACCCACATCCATTGTTAAAGTAATTTCCTTGGCGGGTAAATGATAGTTGGTGAAAATCGCTGATGATAATTTAGAATTAGGAACAATTACTACATTATTGGAAATTTCTCTCATTGTTGTATTGCGCCAAGAAATATCTATAACATATCCCTCATGTCCAGCATCTAATTTTACATAGTCTCCGGTTCTAACTTGCTTGGAAATAATTAAGTAAAAGCCAGAAAACAAATTTGCTAAAGTGTCTTGAAGTGCCAAACCAACTGCTAAACCACCAATACCTAAAGTTGTGATGATCGGGGTAATTTGAACACCCACAGTTTGCAATATGATTAATGTTCCCAAAACTAAAACAGTAATCTTCGCAAGGTTAGAAATTAGCGATGTGGGAACCCCTTCTGCTCTGCGAATAAATAAATTCACAAAACCAGCAGTCAATCTGGCTAAAACTAGGGTTACAGAATACAGCAGTGCGATCGTCAGAACTTTTTGCAGTACGATCGCAATATCCGGTTTAAGGGGTGCGCTCAGAATTGCCCAAAAAAAACCGGCAATGACAAACCAAATAAAAGTCATGCGGTGCAGAGACTGAAATATAATATTCCCTCCCGCAATTCGTTTATTATTAACGAATATTTCTAGTTTTTTGAAAATAACTTTTTCACCAATTATTCCAGCCAGTAAGCCAGCTAGAATAAATGTTATCGGCGGAATCCATTCCATCATAATTAATTTAAATTTGGAATTTTAGATTTACAAGAACAGCATTTTTACTGTGATTATGGCTAAATTTTACCTTGTTGTCGGATTAGCTGCTTGAGATTGTCTTTCCTTATGGACTTGCCAATTATTTACCACCCAGATTACATTGCTCCATTACCTGAAGGACATCGTTTCCCGATGTCTAAGTTCCGACAACTCTACGAATTGCTGTTAGCTGATGGTGTAGCGAATCAAGAACAATTTCACACCCCTGAACGTCCGCCGCTAGAATTGATAGAGTTAGTCCACACCCCAAGCTACGTTCAAGCTTATTGCGAAGGAACCCTAGACCCCAAAGCACAGCGTCGCATTGGTTTACCTTGGAGTCCAGCATTAGCGAATCGTACCTGTGTAGCGGTAGGTGGTACGATACTCACCGCAAAACTGGCATTAAGTCATGGTTTAGCTTGTAATACGGCTGGTGGAACTCATCATGCCTTTCCCAGTTATGGGTCTGGTTTTTGTATTTTCAACGATTTAGCGATCGCTTGTCGCGTTTTACAAAAATTCGGACTCGTCCAAAAAATCCTGATTGTCGATTTGGATGTCCATCAAGGAGACGGTACCGCTTTTATCTTCCAAGACGACGATAGCGTTTTTACTTTCTCAATGCACTGCGAAGTCAATTTTCCCGGTACAAAACAAAATAGCGATTTGGATGTTCCTTTGCCGGTGGGAATGGAAGATGATGCTTATTTACAAACATTGGCGAATTATCTAACAGATTTGTTGTCTAAAGTCAAGCCAGACTTAGTATTTTATGATGCTGGTGTTGACCCTCATATAGGCGATCGCTTGGGCAAATTAGCCTTAACTGATGCTGGCATTTTTCGTCGGGAAATGCAGGTTTTAACTACTTGTATGAGTAGCGGTTATCCCGTCGCCTGCGTTATTGGCGGCGGTTATGCTGATGATATGAAATCTTTAGTTTGGCGGCATTCCCTACTGCATCGCGCCGCTACTGAAGTTTATCAACAGTATAAACTTTGATACAACCTCTATTCTTTGGAAGTCCCTTAGATGAGAAAATTGGGAAAAGCAATAACAGTAATAATATTAAGTACATTGTTAGGAATTCCGTTAACTATTTTATCGCTGTGGTATCAGAATCCTCCAGGTTGTGAACAACTCTGCTTAAGTGAACCATGTCTTCCAAATGCGTGTATGGGTGGTGATTCTTTAACGGCTGGGTTCCCATTCCCAATAGTGCATGATGATAATGCTGGCTCACCAGTACATGGCTGGGGAAGAATTGGAGTTGAAGATATCCAGAATCTAAATTTTGGGGCATTTTTCTTAAATGCCTTGTTTTACGGTGTCATAATAATCATGCTTTTTGCGGTTACAAAAAGTATTTTTAAATCCGTAAAACGTTCAAGACGGTTGGGCTAATACGGACAAGGTAAATAGTGGATGAACAACGGCAAACTCAGAGTCTACGAACTTGCAAAAGAATTAAATCTAGATAGCAAAAAGCTATTATTAATTTGTGAAAAGCTCAAAATTGTAGTCAAAGGTCATACCAGTTCAATTTCAGAAGCCGATGTAGAACGCATTCGTTTAGCGATAAGTAAATTAACAGCAAAATCCTCGAAAACTACTAAAATAACCTCTGAAGATTGGGGCTATACATTTATAGCTTCAGCAATTGATAGTTTCATCCGCCATCTTGAAGGTGAGGCTGCCTTGAAATCATATCCCGATTTTAGGGAACGGCGCGATCGCGCCAATGAGTTAATGTTTGAATGTGTCGGAAAAAAGCCTTCTTTATTTTATGTGCGTCGCAAAGGTGCAGGGAAAGAGGCAAGAGAGGAAATTTGGGATTTAACAATAGCGACAGACTCCGATGATTTTCCATTGCCTGCAAGACTTGACAAGCTCAGAAAAACATTAGGATTTAGAGCAGCTGTACAAAAAGATGGACGCGACGGTATAAAAATACTTTCGGCTCAGTTGTTACAACCCTCACGGGGACACGCCGACAGCTATGCTATACCTTGTCGCTTGCGTTTACTGGCTAATCATCAGCATCATCTCGACATTCCGCCAGCGACATTGAAGCGCATCGCCACCGCACCAGTTTGTGGCGAAAATGTACCTACAGAAGATCAGCTGAAAGCCTGGAAAGCGTTTTTGCAAATTGAGGAAAAAATTGCTAAAGCACGTCAATTTTGTGTGCGTTACGTAAGTCATAACTATAACTTCAAAAGGCGGATTAGTTTTGAAATTGATGTAAACTCAGCCACCCTTGACGGTTTTTATCAAAATTCCCTCGAAGTAGATAATTTTTGGGAACGAGCAAGACGTACAAAAAACGAAGATTTAAAACTTTTTGAAACTGCTCCTGTCGGAAAAAATTGGATTAGCGGTCGTCAATTAGGAACTGTTGAAGAAGTTGATCCCAATCGTTGTATTATCAGCCTCAGACTAGAACGCGATTTAGCTGAATTCATGGCAACAGAGCGCTATAAATTACCAGCTACCGGATTCTTATGTTTCGAGGCAGTTGGTGATATTCAGCAGATTCAGCGTAAGAAAAAAGCCTTAGATGATTTGAATAATGGTTACACCCAAAATCCATATTTAGGCAACTTTTTATTCGATGCTTCTCAAGCTAGACAAATCAAAAGTACTATTGAACTTCAACCACAAGATTTATTATTATCTTCCGCTAATCCAGGGCAAAAAGCAGCAGTAGAAAAGGTACTTGCTGCCAAGGATCTTGTTCTCATTCAAGGTCCACCAGGTACTGGTAAAACTACTGTAATTGCTGAAATTTGCTATCAAATTGCCCTTCGTGGTGGACGAACTCTAATTGCTTCTCAAGCCAATTTAGCAGTAGATAACGCCCTTAGTCGATTAGTTCATAACCCAGTAATTCGGGCAGTACGCAAGGGTAGAGCCGAAAAAGTTGGGGAAGAAGGACAGCCATTTTTAGAAGACCAAGTAATTGGCAGATGGCTAGAAAATACAGCTTATGACTGCGAAAATAATATTACACAACGTCTCGAAAATATCAAAATTTTCAGTCAATTACTGGCATCCTCACAAAGATTCACACCCTACTTCCAAGCAGAAGAAGAATTTAGCCAGCAGCAAGCGAAATTCAATAAAAATAAATTAAAGGTAGAAACAAACTTTAAAAATCAAGAAAAATCTTACAGCGAAACTATAGAAAAACAGAACAACGTTGAATCTCTAATTGCAGGTTTAGAAAATATACTAAACACTGCACCAAATATAAATTGGGAAGCTCCAGAAGTTACAGATTTTTTACCCCTTTTGAAGCCATACACCGAAGGTAATAGTTTAGTAGAAGAATTTTTAGCAAATATTCGTCAAACCATAAAATATACTGATGAACTTGGCTTAGTGCGTCCGGCGCTTGGTGCTTTTGGTTTAGCGGTTTGGTTGCGTGAAACTGTAGCAACAGAAATTTCTGGATTTAAATCTGCTTTTACTCATGCTCAAGAGGCTAGTCAAGCTATTTTAGAAGTTGCAGCATCAGTGGAGGTTGTCAAACAGAATTTTGCATTATTAAATCAAGTACAACCAGATTATCAGAAACATCTTGCTAAACTACAAAACCTACAGCAAACAATCCAGATTTGGGAAAATCGCCAACGGGAAATTGATTATATTATCTCAGCAGTAAAAGAATGGAAATCTACAGCACTTTCTCATCTATATCAAACTTTAAAAGATTGTCAGCAATCAGGTTTACCACTAACAGAGAATTTGGTGGACTTACCTCTTGGCTTATTGATGTTTGCTAATACATTAAAATTATCAATAGTACCAAAAACTTACAAAATTAACCTGCCAGAATGGGAGCTATTGACAAAAGCGATCACTTATGAAATAGATGGAGGTTTTACTGATAGACGGGGTAAACAGCATAATTTCAGCTATTTCTTGCAAGAAAATTTTAGTCAGATTCCAATGGTGCTATCAAAGAGCGATCGCACCCAATGGCAAGAAACCTATCAACAGTTTAGCAATTATCAGCTACTCAATCCCAAACAGCGAAAATTACTGGTCGAAAATACCCAGGTTTTCTTAATTAGAATGCAACGAACTTATGGCGCATCATGGGAATGGAATAATATCGATTCTACTCTCACCCGACTTACCCAAGAATTGTTAGATACTATTCTTATAAATGCACGCCAATGCGTTTTAAAAGTCAAAACCGAAACTGAACAACAGCTTCAGTATTTACAAAGACAATTAAATGAACTTCAGAAAAATGAAATTAGCCAACAGCAAATACCCATTACTCAAGTTGAGGTAGAAAAAGCACAACAAGACGCTAATGTGCAACTTGGTAGAGTTATTAATATCTTGCAAGAACTTAATCAACAAAATATACCTGCTCAATTACGCACTTTAACTGATAAATATCTTGCAACCCAATCAAATATTTGGGAAAATCCACAAGAATTTTCAAATCAAGTGAATTATTGGGTAACTTCCATTAGTCAGCTTGAAACCTTAATTTCATCCCTAGAACCTTTTGCGGTGTTGGAGATGATTAAAAATTCGCTACACGAACATTTATCAAAACTACAAGCAGAAACTGAAACTTCTCTACAGCAGCTTCAAAAATTACAAATTAGCTTGCGTGAAATAGAAGATAAATTACAACCACAACCATCAGATAGTTTAAGAGAAGAAAGAAATTGGTGGTTGACAGAATGGCAAAGAATCCCGGATAAGTTTAAACTAGAAAATTCTGCTGCTGACTTGTTTAATATAGAGTTATTGCGTGGTATCAATAATCAGTTTGAATCTTGGCAGAAAGAACTCGAAACAGAAAAAAATTATATTAACAAATATCAGAATTTTGTCCAAGATTGGATTGCAAAATTAAGACAGCCAAATGAGCGCGATCGCGACGATTTAAGGCGCATATATTTAGATAATGCCAACGTCGTTGGTATCACCTGCGTTCAAGCTGCAAATAGAGGTTTTTCGGAAGAATTCAAATCCTTTGATGTTGTTATTATTGATGAGGTTAGTAAGTGTACTCCACCAGAGTTACTAATCCCTGCCTTAAAAGGTAAAAAGTTAGTTATGGTAGGCGATCATCGGCAATTACCACCCATGCTTGACACTAGCACTTTAGAAGAAGTTGCTCAAACAATTGGTAATACACGAGACGAACTACAATTTTTAGAAGAATCACTATTTAAAAGTCAGTTTGAATCTGCTGATGAAAGCATTAAACAAATGCTAACTACACAATATCGAATGCACCCATTTATTATGGGTGCAATCAATCAGTTTTATGATGGTAAACTAGAATCTGGTATTTTGGAACCGGACACAAAACGCGCACATCATTTAGCAGGTGAAATTATCCAAGAATCTCAGCATCTTGTTTGGGTAAAAACGCCTATCGAGAATCAGTTTTTAGAGCAAAGAAATGGAACTTCTTACTTTAATACTCCAGAAATTGATGCCATTGAACATCTGTGTCAGCAGTTCGAGACTACTTGGGCTTCTAAAGTTGCTAATGGTGAACCAAAAAAAGAAATTGCCGTAATTACGTTTTATGGCGCTCAATTAAGAAAAATTGATGAACGCCTACAATCTGAACTTTTCCCTTCATTAGAGATTCGTACTGGTACCGTAGACAGATTTCAAGGTATGGAGCGACCTGTTGTAATTGTAAGTATGGTTCGCAATAATAGCAAAGGAGATGTGGGTTTTGCTAAGAAACCAGAACGGGTAAATGTTGCATTTTCTCGCGCCCAAGAACTGCTGATAATTGTGGGTTGTCATAAATTGTTTACCCATCAATCAGGTAAAGTCGGAAGTATGTATTCCGAAGTGTCAAATATTGTCAGTAAACATGAAGGTTTTGTTGATGTTTCTCGCCTTTTCAGTTAAACCTATTGATGACAATCTCAAGAAGGCTATCTACTGGGCAAATTAGCCTGTGTAGGTAGAGCTTATCTAGTAAACTGTATCATCTTTAGCAGTTATGCTGATAAAACGAAGTCCTTCGTTTGGCATTACTTCTTCCCAAAATTAAAACGATAAATAATATTTTCTTTCCTGTTTCCCTTACCCACAATCCTTTTTACCCTTTCCCTTTCAACTAAGAATTATTAAAATGCCAGACATTTCTGGAAAAGAGATTATGGGATGTGTAGTAAGAAAGCACATATCACTTGATGCTTAATTTAGCTCAAGGGGGTCTAATGATTGATCGCTTTGTAAATCTAATTTTTATCGATTCTTTCTCCTTAGCAATTAACCTCACGTTTGGTAAATTGCTTCACACTAAAATCTGCAACTATTCATGGGATGGAATGGTGAGCGATGAGCTTTCAACACCAGAAAGTGGCGCTAGTTCTTCTGAATCGCCAGTATCCTTGGAGGAAGATATAACCACTCCTATTTCATAAAGCCTGCTTAGAGACTATTTATAAAGTAAATCTTAAGTAAGGCAGACTACGGCTTCGCTATTACGCACCGTGTTACATAGCGGTGCGTTAGCACTTTGATGAAATTTTTTGTGAAAAATCATCTAGGAATATGGGACTAACACACCATACAATAATCTTATTTTTACTTTATAAATGACCTCTAAGGTTTTGCGATCGCAACTTTAACCCGATTAGGAGAAAAACGCGTTACGGCAATTACAGTATAAGTAGGGATTCAAAATGAGACTCTAGCGATCGCGATCGCTTCTACACCTACGCTGCTGAATACTCCCACAATGGCCATTCTTAGGTAAATTTATAATGTGCTAATATTTGTGACTGGTGCTGAATTTGCTTGGTGGTCTATGTCGTCATCAAAGCTTATTGAAACCATAAAGATACTTGGTCTCAGAGGTTACAAGTATTTGTACAAATTAAATTATCCAATCTTATTCCCTTGATGTTTCTCGCCTCTTCTGCTAAACCTATTGATGACAATCTCAAAAATTTTGTAGACGAAATAGAAGCGCAAAGTCCTAGCTTATCGGTTTTAGCAGCGCGTCAATTCCGTTATAGTTTGCGTCAAACTACTATAGAAGTAAATATCAAAGAACCCCGCCAATTTAACGTACTCGAAGAATTTATTATCCGCGCTGCAATTGAATTTGAACCCCCACCAACAGAGGATGAATTAGCCTCTGTACTTGGACTGGATTCTATATTTATCAAAACTACTACTGCAACTCTTCGCTCATTACAAACTTTATCACCAACATCACCAATTACAGTGACTTCTGAAGGTCGCTCATTTTATGAAAAAGGCTCTGTACCACAGCCCCCATATCCTGTACAGCTTAATGCTATTACAGATCCTTTAAGTGACAAAATAACCTTTCAAGCTGAATCACTAAGCGAGACAGTGATAAATTTACCAGATTTTGCAGATTTTATTACTATTGATCATACAATTGCTGATATCTCTTCTTTACAACTTGAGGAGATCCAAAAAAGTATTCAGGCTTCAGATTTAGTACTTCATGTCCCGGAAGAGGGAAAAATCGTTACTTCTTATAAGATATTAAATCCAAATCAAAAATTTTGGAGAAAGATATCTCTTTTCGTTATATTTGATGCCCTTGAAGAGAAATTAACCATCCAAATCAGAAATGGAAAACAAATTTTAGAGCCAGCATCAAATTGGTTAGAAGCTCTACACGCTCAAGGCAAGATATCCTTGCAAACATTATGTAAATTGTCAGACGAAACCATCAATTTTGAACATGAAGCCATTCTCAAACAGAAAAATACTGAAATAGAAGCTAGACTTGAAAATATTCGCCAAAAAGCCCTAAAAACTGCGATGAAAGCTGGTAAAAAAGTAGATAAATCTCCAGTATTAGGTGAAGTTTTAAAGTTACGCGACGGACAAATTAGCCAAGCGTTCTCAGAAGTTTTGAATTCTGCTAAAAGTCAGGTTATTATTTATTCTCCTTGGGTGAATCAGGCAGTTGTCGATGAAAAATTTCTAACTCTGTTACAAAAATTAGCTAATCGGGGAGTTTGGATTTTAATTGGATATGGAATTGCGCGGCGACAAGAAGATGAAGAGAAACCAATTTCGCCAGAAGTAGAGAAAAAACTGCGAGCAATAAAAACACCTGATGGTTTATCATCTGTAAAGGTTTTATGGCTGGGAGACTCCCATATAAAAGAAGTAATAGTTGATCAAGAAATCCATCTATGTGGATCTCATAATTGGCTATCTTATCGTGGTGATTACCTACCACGAGGTGAATCAGTTTATAAAGTCACAATTTTGCATCAAGTCCAGGAAGCTTATGAATTTCTTGCTAATCGCTTTCAAAATCAAGCTCAAAAGTTATGGCAAAATGCTCTAAACAACCACGATTCTAAACTAGCTGTAGAGTCTTTATATGTATGGGGTGCGCTAGGTATGGAAGACATTGCCCTGAAAAATATACAGCAAAACAATTGGCTAGAACTTCTGCCTGTGTGGTTAAATGTGGCACTTCAAGGGTTAAGATCGAAGAAGATACAAGCTGATTCAGAAAGTTTTAAAACCGCCCTTTCGTTGTTGAGTCAAGTTTCTATTGAAGAGGCTTTTCTTGAGTCATTGCAGGAAGGCTGGGGTAAAGTTATCGGCGCGATCGCAATTAACAATCCTAAAACTGCTTTAAAGTTACTTAGTGATGAAGTCTGGGTGCAGTTTCTACGTCTCAATATTGCCCAAAAGAGTGATTCACCTGATAATTTTATCTCGCAACATACTTTATCAAAGAAAATAAATAAATAACTATAGCAGTCAGCTTTGATTTTTGTTCGCGCAGCGTGGTGTAGCCATATTTCCTCGCGTGGTGCGCCCAGCACAAGCACGAAAACAGGCAACAAGGCTTTTCAAGTTAGTTGTACTAAGTTTTTTCAAAAAATTAAATATGATTTCTATATCGATATAAAATGCAAAAGCGATAGTCAAATTCCATGCAAGGCAAACGTAGCCAAAACTTCCTATATTGTTCACCTACCTAAATAAATACAAATGTTCTAGTTTTTTAGTTATCAGCCGTACTATTCATCATCAACAGCATTCTATAAAATTCATCCCTAAGAATCAGATGATCCCCCTTACCTGTGGTGGCAGACAGTCCTAAACTGAAGATGAGAGTTGAAAGGCAGTCGGGAGAAATTTTGTGAAAAAAGTATTATCAATCATCCTTGGCGGTGGCGCGGGTACTAGGCTTTACCCATTAACCAAACTCCGCGCTAAACCAGCAGTACCAGTAGCGGGGAAGTACCGCTTAATCGATATCCCTGTTAGTAACTGCATAAATTCCGAAATATTCAAAATCTACGTCCTGACACAATTCAACTCAGCTTCCCTGAATCGTCATATCGCCCGTACCTATAACTTTACTGGTTTCAATGAAGGTTTTGTGGAAGTGCTAGCTGCACAACAAACCCCAGAAAACCCCAACTGGTTCCAAGGTACAGCCGATGCAGTGCGTCAGTATCTGTGGTTGATGGAAGAATGGGATGTAGAAGAATATCTAATCCTTTCAGGCGATCACCTCTACCGGATGGATTATCGCCAGTTTATCCAGCGTCATAGAGATACAGGGGCTGATATTACTCTCTCAGTCATCCCCATAGACGAGCGCCGCGCCTCAGATTTTGGCTTGATGAAAATTGACGATTCTGGTAGGGTAATTGACTTTAGCGAAAAACCTAAAGGTGAAGCGTTAACCCAAATGCAAGTAGATACAAGTGTACTGGGATTAACAAAAGAACAAGCCCTGAAACAACCTTACATCGCCTCAATGGGCATTTATGTCTTCAAAAAAGAGGTTTTGTTCAAGTTGTTAAGAGAGGGTATAGAAAGAACTGATTTCGGCAAAGAAATTATTCCTGATGCCTCTAAAGATTACAACGTTCAAGCTTACCTTTTTGATGACTACTGGGAAGATATTGGGACAATCGAGGCATTTTATCATGCTAATTTAGCTCTGACTCAGCAACCCCAGCCACCCTTTAGTTTCTACGATGAAAAAGCACCAATTTATACCCGCGCTCGTTACTTACCTCCGACTAAACTATTAGAGTGCCATATCACAGAATCAATTATTGGCGAAGGTTGTATTTTGAAAAATTGCCGCATTCAACATTCAGTTTTAGGAGTGCGATCGCGGATTGAATCCGGCTGCGTCATCGAAGAATCTTTGCTCATGGGTGCAGATTTTTACCAAGCTTCTGTCGAACGCCAATGTAGCTTGATAGAAAATGACATTCCCGTAGGTATCGGTACAGATACAATCATTCGTGGTGCCATCATTGATAAAAATGCCCGCATCGGTCATGATGTCAAAATTATCAATAAAGATAATGTGCAAGAAGCTGAACGCGAAAATCAAGGTTTTTACATCCGCAGTGGTATCGTCGTCGTGCTGAAAAATGCTGTAATTGCTGATAGAACCATCATTTAATAGTGCTGAGTTGTGAGTGCTGAGTTATGAGTTAGAAATTATGAGTTATGAGTTATGAAAAAAATTTCCAATCACTCTTCACTCCTAACTTCTAACTCCTCACTCTTAACTTCTCACTCAGCACTCAGCACTCAGCACTCAGCACTCATTTTGCTGATTGGTCTTCCAGGTAGCGGTAAGTCAACTTTTGCAAAACAATTACTGGCAGAATGCCCCCAGATGCTCCTGATTTCTACAGATGGTATCCGGGGGCAATTGTTCGGTTCTCAAGCCCTTCAGGGGCCGTGGCTGCTGATTTGGCAGGAAGTAGAAAGGCAATTTCAACAAGCTATTTCTACAGCAAATACAGCCATTTTCGACGCTACCAATGCCCAACGCCGTCATCGCCGTGAAGTCATTGCTTTAGCCCGTGAATTGGGCTTTACCCAAATTATGGGAATTTGGGTGGATACACCAGTCTGGCTGTGTTTGGCACGTAATAAAAGGCGATCGCGCCAGGTTCCTGAAGAAATTATTTTGCGGATGCACCGTCAACTCCGGGATGCCCCCCCAAGCCTGGAAGAGGGGCTAGACGGGCTGATCCGCTTATCAGAAAAATCGGAGTACGGAAATTGCGATCGCACGTTGAGCAAGAACCCCACTTGATTTTCTATATTCTTTGTTAATTTAAAATCAGATTCTTTTGCTTGGCACTCTACCTAGCAATTAAATATCTGTGTTCTTAAAAAAAAACATAACAGTAATTTCTATAGGAGGCTAGTAGATGGCTGCAACCGACTTCAAGGACTATTACGCAATTTTGGGAGTTAGTAAGACTGCCACTCAAGATGAGATTAAACAAGCCTTTCGTAAACTAGCCCGCAAATATCACCCCGATGTCAACCCAAATAACAAACAGGCAGAGGCACGCTTTAAAGAAGTTAGCGAAGCCTACGAGGTTGTTTCAGATGTAGATAAACGCAAAAAATATGACCAATTCGGTCAATATTGGAAGCAAGCTGGCGAAGGTTTCCCCGGCGGCGGCGTTGGTGCCGATATGGGTGGCTTTGACTTCAGTCAATACGGCAATTTTGATGAGTTCATTAATGAGTTGCTAGGACGCTTTGGCGGTGCTGCGCCTCGCGGTGGGGGTGGGCGACAAAGTTACTCACAAAGTTACTCTTACCGCCCTCCTACAGGTGCTACAAGTGGTTTTGGTGGCTTTAACGATTATGGATTTCAAGATCCAGGCGCGGGTACTTCCCAGGATAGCGAAGCTATAATCACCCTAACTTTTGCTGAAGCCTTTAACGGCGTGCAAAAGCGCTTCAGTTTAGGTAACGAGACAATTGATGTTCGTATCCCATCTGGAGCTAAACCTGGTACTCGTCTGCGCGTGCGGGGCAAAGGTCAAATCAACCCGATGACTCAACAACGAGGAGATTTATACTTAAAAGTTGAACTTCAGCCGCACTCGTTTTTCCAAATGGAAGGCGATAACTTGGTGTGCGAAGTGGCAATCACACCAGATGAAGCTACTCTGGGAGCGTCTATTGATGTACCCACTCCCGATGGTTCAGTTAATGTCAAGTTACCAGCCGGAGTGCGTTCTGGACAATCGCTGCGTTTACGTGGCAAAGGTTGGCCCCTCGCCAAGGGTGGACGTGGCGATCAGTTGGTGAAGGTGGCGATCGCACCACCAAAAGACCTCAGCCAACAAGAACGAGAATATTATGAAAAAATCCGGGCTATACGTACTTATAATCCCCGCAGTCATTTGCAGCAAGTCAAGCTGTGAAAACTTCGGATTGTAGAAACGGTAAAATTTACTGTTTCTACATTGATTAGGTCTGATGCCGCGTATTTCTCGCTACAATGACAGACTTAAACGCTTCCATTGCCTCTGGTGTAGACTCGGTAGCTTGCCACGATGGACGTACAACTAAGCGATCGTGCCAAGCATTCAGTTTTGGATAATCTTTTAAAGAAATCCCTACTTCCGGCAGCCATATTACTACAGTTCCAGCCACAACCTCAGCTAGAGTTAGGTTTTGACTACCAAAGTAAGGGCGATCGTCAAGTAAATTCTCGAATAATTTCAGTACTATTGAAATTTTCTGCTTCGCTTGATCAATTTTTTCGGGACTTTCTCCAGGTAAACCTAATATCTGAGGTAAAAATGTGGTGGTTGCTGGCAAAAGCTCATTTACAGTTACCAGTTGTACCATCCGTGCGATCGCTAAATCTTTGGCATCTTTAGGCAACATCGCAGGTGTGGGATATTTTACCTCTAAATAGTCCAGGATTGCTAAAGATTCCACGACATTAAAGCCGTCATCTCCCAAAGCTGGAATATGATGGAAGGGACTAATTGCCAAAAACTCTGGTTTAAACTGTTCCCCATCTAGCTTTATCTCTACTAATTCAAACTCAAGTCCTTTTTCCAGCAGAGTAATCCAGACGCGACGGGAGTTAGGAGAAATAGATGAATGATAAAGGGTCAGCACCATAAAACCTCACAGTTTTATCAGTAGAGTGGGTATTGCCAATTAATTTTACACCTTTTATACTCAATTAAATTGTTCTAGCAAAGTCTCAATACTAGCATTGTGATCCAGAAAAGAAAATAAATGCCAGTAGCTGAGTTTTCCTTCTTTATCTAATACAAACTGGGCTGGCAAAGGCGCTCCTAGTGCTTGCCCTACTTGATAGGTACGAAAAACTCGACAACTAGGATCGCTCAACAACGGCATTTTCAAGCCTAAATCTTTCACAACAATTTGACTCTGCCGTTCATCGGTACTAGTAATCATTAAAACTTCTATACCACGATTTTTAAATTGCTCATAGTTCTCATTCAAAGCTTTGATATGAGGAAAACAAAATGGACAATATTGTTTTTCAGTAAAGATGCGAGTAAAGGCGAGTAAGACTGGTTGCTTGCCTTTATAATCAGACAATTTTACTAAAGTTCCGTTGGTAATATCTGGCAGTTGAAAATCAGGCGTTCCTACTCCAAACCTGAGTTGATTTCTAGCTGGAACTGGTAAAAAGTTGCGGAAGAATCGCTCATTTAATAAACCCCTAAAATCAGTTGAAGTCAACATATTTTTAACCCTAATTATTTAAATACTATTTTATGAAAAAACCACAGATAGATACAGAGGTTGACACTGTTTCATGTGTATCTCTGTTTATCTGTGGTTTTCATTGATTTTGCTCTCAACTCCAACAACTTGGATTAGAGTTTGCTAAGGGAATTTAGACAGCAGAGAAGTAAACTTTAGACTTCACTGGGTCAGGATTCATTGTCTTGTCACCAGGTTGCCAACCAGCTGGGCAAACTTCATCGGGGTGAGATTGAACATACTGAATTGCTTGTAATGTCCGCAGGGTTTCATCAACGCTGCGACCAAAAGCTAGGTTGTTGATGGTAGCGTGCTGTATGATACCATCTTTATCGATGATGAACAGACCACGCAAGGCAATGCCGGCTGCTGGGTCAAGAACGTTGTAAGCGGCGCTAATCTCTTTCTTGATGTCTGAGACTAGAGGATAATTCAGGTCGCCGACACCACCAGACTTACGATCTGTTTGAATCCAAGCGAGGTGGGAGAATTCACTGTCAACGGAAGCCCCAAGGACTTCAGTATTGATTTTTTTGAATTCTTCGTAGCGATCGCTAAATGCTGTGATTTCAGTAGGACAAACAAAGGTAAAGTCTAGTGGGTAGAAAAACAGGACGACATACTTACCGCGATAATCGGAAAGTTTAATTGTCTTAAATTCCTGATCTACCACAGCCGTTGCTGTGAAATCGGGAGCTTGTTGGCCAACGCGGAGGCTTCCTTCGGTTCCGTAAGTAAGGGACATTAACCTAATTCTCCTTTATCGGTTTATTAGCGTTGGAATACGGGTCAAGTAAAACTTACCCATCCACGCTCTCACAGTTTAATTACGATCTGTTACGACTATATCATACTCATAACGATTTTGAGTAGCCAATGCCCGATTTAGATACAAGAGAATGGTTACTTACCAATGGCTTAGGAAGTTTTGCCAGTGGTACGATTTCTAATGTCCGCACGCGCACCTATCACGGTTGGCTATTTACCGCTGCAAACCCACCTTCTGGGCGGACTCTGCTGTTTTCACACTTAGACGCTAGCTTAGAAGTATCGGGGAGCGTTATAGCACTGGGGACAAATGTTTGGGGTAACGGTCAAATTGAACTGACAGGCTACGAACTGTTGCGCTGTTTTGATATTAACCCAGTTCCAAAATGGATTTGGGGTCGAGATAACTGGCAATTAAGCAGACAATTGGTGATGCCTTATGGGTTAGTGGAGTCTGGGGACTGGGGACTGGGGATTAGGAATGAGGAACTGGAAATAGCGAAGAATGCTTCCCAATGCCCAATGACGGCAGTTGCTCCACTACAGCGCTTCTCTACGAGACGCTTTGCGAACGCGCATCCTGCGGCGGGGGAGACCCCAACACCGCACTGCCTCCCCAATGCCCAATTTTGCGATCGAATCTTGATCCAGTATCGATACGACGGAAGTGATACAGCAATTTTACGGCTGCGACTGCTGATAGCAGACCGTGATTTTCACCACCCACAAATTGCTAGTTCAGGATTACAGTTCTCAGAATTGCTTGGGCAACAGCAAATTTGCCTGCAAGCAAAAAAATTGGGTAATTTCGGTATACCTTGGCACTTGCGTTGGACAAAAGGAAAATATCAACCAGATGCAGTTTGGTATTGGAATTATGGATTGTCTGAGGAGACAAAACGGGGATTAAGTGACAAAGAAGACCTCTACAGTCCTGGTTACTTGATAGTCAGACTGCAACCAGGAGATATGGTAACACTAGAAGCACGAGTAGGTTTTCCAAACTTGATGGCAGGTGTTCTCACTTCCGAAACCTTTGCAGAAGCTGTGGAGGTAGAGCAAGACCGGCTCTCCCAGATTTTTGGATGGAGCAGGGGAGCAGGGGGACAAGGAGGACAAGGGGACAAAGAGGACAAGGGGAGAATTATTCAAGTTGCTCCTTTGTCTGCCCCCTCTTCCTTGTCTTTTATGTCTCTTCTCGATGCCCCATGCCCCATGCCCCATGCCCCATACCCACTCTGGCAACAACTACTTAAAGCAAGCGATCAATTTATCGTCTATCGAGCCTCAATTGCAGACCCCACAATCATTGCTGGTTATCACTGGTTTAATGAGCGAGGACGCGACATATTAATCGCCTTACCTGGGTTAGCATTGGTTCCACAGCGCTTTGATTTGGCAAAAAGAGTATTACGGACTTTTGGACATTACTGTTGCCACGGTTTGATGCCTAATGTATTTCCTGATGCCGATGGCGAACCACTTTATAACAGTATCGATGCGGCGCTGTGGTGGATTGAAACTTTGGGACTTTATTTAGAAGCTACCCAAGACTGGGAATTTTTGGCAGAGCAATTCCCCATAGTCCAACAAATCCACAAAGCCTTTATTGGTGGTACACGCTACAATATCCAGGTTGATGCTATTGATGGGCTAATTAGTTGGGATGCTCGTGGTGTAGCTCTCACATGGATGGATGTAGTAGTTGGGGCAAATCCCGTTACTCCACGTTATGGTAAGCCAGTAGAAATCAATGCGCTGTGGTATTCAGCTTTATGTTGGCTAAGTCGGTGGGCAGAACGCTTAAGTTCGCTTGAACTTGGCGATCCAGTGCGTCTCACTAAGCAAGCACAGCGTTATGCTGTACAAGCACAAAAGGTTAAAACCTCGCTGCAAAAGTTCTGGAATCCTCAGTTGGGTTATTTGTACGATACTATCGAGCCAGACGATCGCCGGAATTTTCAAATTCGTCCTAATGCGGTTTTGGCGCTGTCGCTCTACCACTGTGGATTTTCTGCCCAGCAAGGGAGTCAGATACTAGATTTGGCAACTATCAGCTTACTGACTCCTTATGGTCTTCGCAGTCTCGATCCAGGAGATCCCGAATACAAAGGGAGATATGAGGGTAATCAAGAGCAACGCGATCGCGCTTATCACCAAGGCACTGTTTGGGCTTGGCTAATTGGGCCATATATTCGGGCTTGGCAACGTTTTTATCCAGAACAATCGCTGTCTTTTGATTGGCAACCCCTGCTAGATCACTTCTTATCTGGCGCTTGTCTTGGTTCTATTTCTGAAATTTTTGATGGCGATGCACCTCATACACCCAGAGGTGCGATCGCTCAAGCTTGGTCTGTTGCCGAACTAATTCGCCACATACAAAAATAATTCGTAATTCGTAATGGGCTACGCCCCGCTACGCTAACGTAATTCATAGAGGATGTTTTAAAAGGTCATAGCCTCTTATCTACGTAACAAGCTACAGCTACCATGAAATCTAAAGGCAGTGTTAAACAACCTTTTAACTACGAATTACTAATTCTTTAAAGTGGCTCAGGTTGGAATTGAACCAACGACCTCAGGCTTATGAGTCCCGCGCTCTAACCAACTGAGCTACTGAGCCATATATCTTCAAATCATAAACTAGTATAGCATACAAATTTGCTCAATACTAGGATTTTTGCAATTTCCTTACAGCTTTTATCCCTGTTGAGTTTATAGAAAGCAAAAGAGGGAGGTAAACTCCCTCAACAAAACAAGGTAATGATTTAGTTACAGATAGCCAAGAAATTATATGCGATCCGGTAACATGGCGATTGGGTTAACAGCACCCTTACCTGATGGATGGATTTCAAAGTGGGTGTGTGGGCCAGTACTGTGACCACTGCTACCCATTAAAGCAATTGTTTCTCCTTGATGTACCTGCTGACCAGGTTGCACTAGAATCTTGCTGTTATGGGCATAGCGAGTCGTGCTGCCATCAGGATGACGGATTTCGACAAGGTTGCCGTAGCCACCATTGTTCCAGCCTGCTTTTTCTATCGTCCCCTCAGCTGAGGCGACAACTGGTGTGCCAGTGGAGTTAGCAACGTCAATTCCTTTGTGCATTCTACCCCAGCGCCAGCCATAACCAGAGGTAAGGGTACCTTTGGCGGGCCATGTGTAAGCTACGGTTGAGGAAGATGGAGGAGGTGTCAGTTCGTCAATGGGTCTGGGCAGATATTGATCCACTGCTGCCAAAGGCGGTACTATTTGTGGAGTAACTGTGGTTCCCCGCATCTTTCCTAAGGAGTCAGAGGCATTTACTCTTCCAGGGGGGGTTGCAACTCTTGTAGGAGATTTAGTGCGAGCGGGAGTCCACTGACTAGCAGAACCGAGATTGGGCAAGAATTCTGGGTTGACTGGTTCGGTAGGACGTACACTAGTACGGAATTGGGGCTTGATTGGTTGAGCGCTATAGGTAGCTCTAATAGGTGTAGGAACTGGAATTGGTATCGCTACACTATTTGGTCGAACCGCAGAGTTAGGTACGATGAAATTATTAGGAGTAGAAACAGGAGTGAGCATTGCAGCGTTAGTAGTATCGCTAGCTGCTGGCACAACTAAATTACCAGACTGTTGAGCGCGGTACTTTTGCTGTAATCTCTGAATTTCCGCTTGCAAGCCGCGCAAACGGTCATTATTATTTCCCCGTGCTACCCTATTTGCTGGTGTTTGAGGCTGTTGTATTTCAGCAAAAGCTGTTGGCACTGGATCTTCACCACCAACACCATAAGACCTAGTAGGAGTGGTAGGGCGTACTTTTAAGTCAGTGGAACTATTTGCCTGAACCTGATTGTTCGCAATTACCTGTGTAGGGACGGCAACGCTGCTGTTGTCGGCAATAGATGGTGATTGTGAAGTAGTTGGTAGATAGGAGTTGGCACTACCGATGTTCATAGGAGAGGTAGCTACTTTTGGAGTTTTGCTGGACTCTATAAAAGTAGGTTGACTCGCTACAGTGGGTTGACTCACTACAGTAGGTTGACTCGCTACAGTTACCTCAACTTTACCACCAGGAATAATTAGTTGTTGACTAATTTTCAGTTCATTGGGATTGTTGAGGTTATTTACCTTAACTAGTTCTGATACTGAAGTATTGTATTTGCTGGCGATCGCTGCTAGTGTATCTCCAGGCTTAACTTCGTAGGCGGTTCGACCCGAAGACGCAATAACTGTTGGTGTAGCTGCTACTGGTGTAATTGCACTCGTCTGATTCTTCTGTTTTAGCTTTGATATCAAGTTCGCTTTGCTTGCATCGTCAGAAGTATTTGGCTGGATTAATGCAGTTTTTTCAACTCCAGTCGCCGGCTGTGCCAAACCAATATCAGCTGATGATAAGTTTTCAGTTTCCCCAGACTGTAACTGTGCGAGACTTTTTCTTAACCGATTAGATTTTTCTTGTAAGCGATTCAGTGCAAACTCTTGTTGTGCCTTAAGTTGTGCATTTATCTCACCGTTGACTGCACCAGATGTTGCTACTGTTTGTGGCTGGGCATTCAATAAAACATTTGTACTGCCAACACTATCAGCACTATAGTCAGACAAATTATTGACTGTTGGGAAACTAGTCTCGGCTAATGTGTTGTTCAATCCCTGTGCCACTTGTGGCTTCAGGTTAGTGGAATTTTTATAACCAGCTGTTGCTTGGGAAAATGTTTCTGATGCAGGAATTTGCAAAGACATTCCATTTGCCGCGACTTGCCATTTAGCTTCAAGCCCAGGCACTTGTGAGACTGCCGTTGGTTCCACTATCACAGGATTTTCCGGCACGCTCGCTGATGAGACTGCTTGGGACTCCAGCTTTGTGGAGGCGAATTTCACTTCAGTGTCAGGAGCAGCAGGAATCGAAGAGGAAGCCTTTTGGCTGCCTACTGGCACCGCTGCTTGGGCTTGATCGCTTTGCCGAGTCACCAAAAGGCTGGTTGCTCCCATAGAGATTGCCAAGCCAATCATGGCGGCTTTTGTCCGCACCCGGCGGTTAACTTTTGGATTCATCACATTTTGCAGTTCTACCGGGGCATCATCGCTGTTGGGGTTATTGTTCAACACAGCTTTTACTCTCTTTTTTAATGCTCGTTTCAAAGACGACCTCCTATGATCACTAGCGCTTAACTGACCTCGATTTTTCAGTTGGATACTAATCAATGATTTAGATCACAACAAATGATAGATCAAGATCACATTCACCAGAGATGCTTACGCAAGATTAACCTGCTTCTCTGATTTAGACAAGTTTACATGTTTTAGCAAAACTTAAAGTTTGCTGTGTTTACTTGTCCGAACCACTCCTAACACCACTTAGGACGTTTATAACTCTTTACCATTATCCGTGCTTGTCTTGCGTCAATCACGGGGACTAGACAAATAATTTGCCTAGTCCATAGTCGCTGCCGAAAAATAAATTGCTGCGACTTCTGGAAAAGTGATGCCCCCTGCTGTAGATATCTTCAAGATATTTCTAGCCCATCAGTCTTCTTCAACACGAGACTTTACGTTGATTATTCCCTAAAAAACAACCGTATTAACTATCGTCTAATTTTAGGCTGATTTTTGGAGTTAATTAAGCAAGAACAGGTCAAATACATGATAGGACTGGGTTTTGGCGCTTTTGTTTCCCATTTACGATACTTCAAATTCATCAAAATCTATCATTCAAATTTGGCATTATCTCAAGTTTTATATATAAATTTCTTATAATAACCTTCCTCTCTTTGTAAGTATCTTCCACTACAATTGGCAAATAAACCCAGGATTTGGTATATTCTTTTACATATTTTGCCGGAAACAAAAAAATCTTGCTGACAAAATTCTCTAGTTTAGAAAGATTTTTTTAGAGACAACAAGTAAATATACTTAGGTTATGAAGGTAAACAACTATTGTAGATAGCCTAACTGACGACGGGTTTCAAATAAGCCAATTGCCACACTGACTGACAAGTTCAAGCTGCGAACCCCTGGTTGGCTCATGGGAATATACAGAGTAGCATCGCAATCTGACAAAATTGTTGGTGGTAAGCCCGTAGTTTCACTACCAAACAGTAGCCAATCATCGGCTTGATATTGAAAGCTGACGTAACTAAAATTCCCACCAACGGTATAACCTAACCATCTGCCTCCACGCTCTTGATGTACGGTTTTAAAGGCTTCTAGGGATTCGTGACAGTGGAGTTTGACATAAGGCCAGTAATCCAAGCCGGCTCTTTTAAGGTAGCGATCGCTAATTTCAAACCCCAAGGGCCCTACCAAATGCAACTCTGTACCTGTTGCTGCACAAGTACGAGCAATATTACCTGTATTAGGAGGAATTTGTGGGTTAACTAAAACGACCTGGGGCATTGTCCGTATAATCTACGTATTGTATAAAACAATTTATTGTCAATGTTAAATCTACCAAAGGGTAGAGGCTATTCATAGGTTTTGTTAATAATAATCAAGCATCATCCATCGATTAGATTTTTAAAACAATAGCACAAACCCTCCCAGAGCAATCCCTGAGAGGATATTTGGCTAAAATTGGTAAATATTAAGTTTTATGTAGAAAGATTAATCACTTGTGTATTTTAGGGGTGGTAGTATCTCCAAAGAAATCTACCATTGGGAATTGGGCATGGGGAATGGGCTAATAATCAATAGTTTTTCTTCCCTTGCTCCCCCTTCTCCCCCTGCTCCCTGCTCCCCTGCCTCTTCAATTAAGCTAGTAGGGACGAACACAATTTGTCTTCGAGTTCGATTTCGCGTTCTTGGGTGGCGAGAATAGCTTGAGTGATGACGCGCTGGCTGTCAAAACCGACTGTGTGTAACTGCAACCACTGTTGAGCTTCATTGCCTTCGCGGAGAATTTTGTGCAATGGAGAAAGGAAACAGCTAAAGCCTTGTTGTTTAGCGATCGCCCAAACATCTTGGTACATTTGGGTAATCCAATCTCTGGCTAGGATGCTTCTACCATCTTGCCAATGCCTCAAATGAGCATCAAGACTATCAGCAGCCGCCGCCGCTTCGTTTTCAGCAGTCAGGGTGACGAGTTCTTCGCCAGAGAAAATACTTTGAGTTAAAGGATCGATGTTGGGATTTTCAATTACTTGCAATAAACGCGCTTCTAATAAGGCAGTAATGGCTAGTAAGGCAATGGGATCTGTGACTAAATCGCAAATTCGTAGTTCTAGGCGATTTAAATCATAAGGGCGGCGATCGCCATTTGGTCGCACCGATGTCCACAAATGCCGAACATTTTGCATGGTTCCGGCAACGAGTTGATCTTCCACCCACTGGATATGATCGGCGTGGCTGGCAAATAACGGTACATGGCTAGGCGTTTGCGGAAATAAGCCCCAGCGAGTGGAGTGATAGCCAGTAGTTTTGCCATCTAGGAAGGGAGATGAGGCACTGAGGGCGAGAAATAAAGGTGCTTCCATACGGATCACCCGACACGCCCGCATTAATATTTCTGGATCGCTGATGCCTATATTAATGTGTACGCTGGCGGTGACTACTTTTGTCCCGTAGGTG
Source organism: Nostoc sp. (assembly GCF_036917775.1). Lineage (GTDB taxonomy): Bacteria > Cyanobacteriota > Cyanobacteriia > Cyanobacteriales > Nostocaceae > Nostoc. Next base: position 144,772 of record NZ_JBALEQ010000154.1, on the reverse strand, counting down.
TTCTCAATGTAGTCATGATAAGGATTTGCTGGATCGGAACGCAGAAAGCGATCGCCGCCACCCAACGATAAAGTACTTCCCGGTATCAAGGTGTAATCGCCCAAATGATTGAGGTAGTTTCGCAACTCCCGGCGAGGACGCAGCAAGGCACACAATAAATTTTCGTAATTATGGGATGGTTGGGTTATGTATTCGACATTGCGGCTATCTGGCTCCCGCATAAATCCATCCAAGGCTGCAATAATTTTGTCGGAGAGACCGACGATTTCACCTTGAGGCGTGCCAGTATACATCTCGATCTCAAAGCCTTTTAATAACACCACCTTGTTCTCCTCGGCTCTCTCTGCCTATTAATTGTATCGAATTAGACGTATCTTTAGGATCTATCTTTCTAGTCAATCAAAGATTAAGAATTATTTAATTGATAATTTATGCCAAGTTATGATGACAGATTTCTTGGCTGCTCTTCAAAAAATTATTACTACTGAAATTGCTGAAAGCTCTACTGCAAGTAATCTGGAAATTGAGGTGAAGTGTAGTTTCCAGATAAACAACAACCTAATTCACAGTAACGGCAAAAAATTATCCGCGTATTGCAGGGTTAGACATTGGCGATTAAACACCCAACTTGCCTGTATCTATTCTCCTATTAAGCAAACGCAACTGCTGCGATCGCTTCAAATATTTTACCCAAGGTTCCTCTGACAAGTGGGAAATTGTATTTAGTGACACTGTTGCCGTGAATATATCTTTCCCACTAGTAATATCACTGATGCCTAAATTCTCTAAAACAGCAATTGCAGCAGAGTCTAAAATTGGTTCAGTATGGATGAAAACTTCTAAACTCCTTTCCTCTGGGTTTTGAACATCATTGAGCGCTGTAGCAAGGGCAGCATCAAGCTTTTGAAAATCCATAGAGCAGTAAGTGGGTAAAAAGTAGGCAATTCTTAACCTATCGTATAGCTAAGGTATCAAACTTGCGAGTTTTTATTGCCTATCTCTGTATAGATTTCATGGGCGATTTCCTATGTCCAATTACAGATTAATTGCTGTTCTCTCTAGTTTGAGGTTTCTTGAGAAGCCTAAATGCAGATTATGCTTGTATATTAATATTCCCTTTCTCGATGAAAGTACCACTCAAAGTTGCTCCTTAAAAATCAGCATCTAAAGCAGTTATTCCGATTCAAATTGCATTTTTTAAGTCAGCAATTCTAAATTATCGCTGTTTAATTATAGCTGTATAATCTTTAAGAGACGCGATATATTTATTGTATTAAATTTGTTAAATATATCGCATCTCTGAGGCTAATTACAGATTTAAAGCGTTAATCACTCCATAACCCCATTTCTCATCAAATGTCCCTGCGGGTTTTCCAGGAATTGCACTATTTTTACGTAGTAAGTCTTTCACAGCAGCCGGATCAAGATTGGGATCTCGTTGTAATAGTAATGCTACTAACCCACTAACAAATGGTGTCGCCATACTCGTACCAGCCTGTACCACAAACTTGGAATTAATCATTGATGAGCGGTCAAAGTTTGCATCGGCGGAAAGCGTAGAAATAATCATCGCTCCTGGTGCTGCGACATCCGGCTTGTATCCATCATTTCGTAGTGGGCCTTCACTACTGAATTCCGAAATAGTGTTTAATTCTAAGCCCATTTCTCGCACTTGGTTATCAATATCTGTGTACTTGGTTTTAGTAGTATAGGCGGCAACTGTAATTGCACTGCTGGCGGCTCCTGGCGAACCAATTTTTAGCGCATCTTTCACACTTTTACCTGTAAAAAATACTGACGAAGTGTCATCTAATGTCCATACATCTAAACGTGTGTCAGTTGAAGAAGTGTTGCGGACTCGCAGTTGCCAAACACCTCCCATAACTGGCGAGGGGTCAATACCCCGGATTTGCACAAAGAAATTATGGTCGCCATTGGCTTTATCTGGGGCTGGTGTCGCTAATTGCACCCTTGCATCTGGTAACTGGTAATCTTGTGCGGCATTACCGTCAGTAATTATTTTTTGGAAGGGGGTGACAAAACCGTTAGGACTCCGCACAGACACCTCTAATTCGCTGTCTTTGGAATACCAAGCATTTAACCAAACTATGCCTATTTGATTCAAAGGAACATTAAAGCGCATACCACGAGTGCGTCCACTGGGTATTATCGCTTGTCCATGAATGTTATCGTTTCCTTCATTACCCGCAGCACAACAAACTATTCTTCCAGGGCCAGTTTCCGCGTCAATAACTTTGGATAAGGAATCACTACCATCATGGGCATCAGCGTGTCCACCCAAGCTGAGATTCACCACAGCTGCGCGTCCTAACTCTCTAGCAATTCGGAAAATGTAACGCACACCATCAGCAATATGGGCATCTTGTAAATCTGACCTGACCACAACTAATTCTGCTTCTGGTGCTACACCACCATAGCTAGCATCGGCACCAGCGGCAATTCCGGCAACATGAGTACCATGACCGCCAGTATCCTGAGAAATTGTCAGTTGCGCTCCCGTAAATTCCGCCCCATAGCCGCCTTCGGTTACTCCTGGCCCTGGCAGTGTTTGATCCCAGATGTGTAAAATTCGTCCAGCAAAAGCGGGGTGTTTCGGATCAATGCCACTGTCTATAATGCCGATGATTACTCCTTTACCGGTCAGTCCAGTTTTGTTCTGGAACTCCGGGAGTTTAACTGCTCCCATTGCAGTGTCCATCCTCAAATGAAGTTTGCGTGATGGCTTGATGCGTTGGATAACATCTTCTTCAGACAAGACATCTAAACTCTCTATCGGTAAAAAAGCCGTCCGCACACTCCCAGAGTTTTGATTGACTTCAATGTTATATTGTGATAGATAACTCAAGTCTGCATCAGGATCGCAATAGATAAAAACGACGCTCTTTGTTGGCTTGACTGGGCTTTTGTGGGCAATAATGCCAAGCGATCGCTTGTGTGTAACTAAAGCTTTATCTCCCTCATTTTGATAGTCTTGAAATGCCAACAGTAGTCCGGGAGAAAGTTTTTCGTGTCTCATTTTTACCTCAAATTCAATTTATTCGGTGCAAGCAAAGTAGTTTATTAGCATAAGTCGCTCTGGCATTAATGCAGACTATGCAGTTTTTTCGCCTTGATTATTTGATGCGACTATAGTTATCTATTTTTTTATAGATAACATCAAATAAGCTTAGGAGGCGGGAAGTAATTCCTAAGACAATCGCTAATTCATAACTCATATCCCTGAATTATGTCTCCTAATAGTGAGTGATTTTCTGACTTATGAGACATCTCTAAGCAGACGCATTTCAGAATTACCTAAGACTAAGCTAACAGGTAATTTTGATGCAGCTATTAAACTAATCCACTATCTATCTAAATCATTACGGACAAAGTTAAAAAAATAAAATTAAGAATAGTTAAGTAATAAATAAAAAAGATAAACTTAAGAAATATTAAATACTAACAAGTTGTATACTAATCTGTTTTGATTTCTGTGCGCGAAGCGCAATAGACAATAGGCAAGAAGGCTCTTTGAATTGTACCTAGCTTCGCAAAAATCAAAGATAATTCCTGTAGCCAAAATTGTTAAATTGGTATAATTTCTTAATGAATACTGGCAAATTACAGATTCTCTATCATAAGTAAGAGCCATAAAGAAGCTAATATTTGCAACGATCGCTTCTGAACGTACAAAAAGTTATTCATGCAAATTCAAACACCAGATTGGGTAAAGCACGCTGTTTTCTACCAAATTTTCCCAGATCGCTTTGCCAGAAGCAAACAGCCACGCAAACGACTGTTGCGCGAAGCCCGTTGGGAAGATTGGGACGCTATACCCACACTCCAAGGTTATAAAGGTGGGGATTTATGGGGCATCATGGAGGATTTAGACTACATCCAGAATTTGGGGATTAACGCGATTTATTTCACACCTATTTTTCAATCCGCCAGTAATCACCGCTATCATACCCACGATTATTATCAAGTTGACCCGATGCTGGGGGGCAACGAGGCTTTTAAAGAATTGCTAGATGCGGCTCATAAACGGAATATCAAAGTCGTTCTGGATGGGGTATTTAACCATTCCAGCCGTGGCTTTTTCTTTTTCCACGACGTTTTAGAAAATGGCCCGCATTCACCTTGGGTAAATTGGTTCAAAATAGAAGGCTGGCCCCTTTCACCTTATAACGGTGAATTCCCTGCAAACTACGTGGGCTGGGCGGGAAATCGCGCCTTGCCAGAATTTAACCATGACAATCCAGAAGTACGAGAATACATTATGGAAATTGCCGAATATTGGATTAAATTCGGCATCGACGGTTGGCGATTGGATGTACCATTTGAAATAAAAACTCCGGGTTTTTGGCAGGAATTCCGCGATCGCACTAAAGCCATCAATCCCGAAGCTTATATTGTGGGCGAAGTGTGGGGAGATTCCCGCCAGTGGTTGGATGGAACGCAATTTGACGGCGTGATGAATTATCTATTTGCTGGGCCGACAATTGCCTTTGCAGCTGGCGATCGCGTAGTCTTAGAACAAGTCCAAAGCCGCGACTATCAACCCTACCCACCCTTATTTGCTGCCGAGTACGCCACCAAAATCCAAGAAGTACTGCAACTTTATCCTTGGGAAATTCAGCTAACTCAACTCAATTTGTTAGCAAGTCACGATACAGCCCGATTGATGACCATTGCAGGTGGTGATATAGGGAGTGTAGAATTATCGACTCTACTATTACTCACCTTTCCCGGTGCCCCCAGTATTTACTATGGCGATGAAGTTGGCTTACCTGGTGGGATAGATCCCGACTCACGGCGTGGCTTTCCTTTAGAGGCTAACTGGAATCAAGAAATTTTCAATACTCATCGTCAATTAATTGCCATCCGCCAAACTTACCCAGCCTTGCGTACAGGTGATTACCGAGTCCTCTATGCTCAAGGACAACTTTATATCTTTGCACGAACTTTAGGCACAGAAGAATTGATAATTGCCATCAACGCTGGTACAAGTTCAGCGACTGCAAATGTAGATGTGGCTAGTAGTTTGCATACTCAACCCAACAAGCTGTTATATGGTACTGCTGAAGTTGAGTGGAAGGGTGAAGAAGAAACTCACCAATTGTCATTAACTCTTCCCGCACGCAGTGGCTGCATCCTGGGGGCTAGGGGCTAGGAAGAAGGGCAGAGAATGAACAAGAGACAAGGAAGAGGGGCGAGACAGGAGAGACTTGTTCAATAATTCCCCCTTTTCCCCTTGTTTCCCTGCTCCCCTGCCCAATCCCTTATCTCCCTGCAACCATTGCAGGCATCAAAACCTCATCAATAATATGGATCACGCCATTGTCTGTCAAAATGTCTGTTTTGATAACATTGGCGTTATTCACTTTAATTTTGCCATCAACAGATTCAATGGCTACAATTGACCCCTCAAGCGTCTGTGCCTCATCAATCTGTACCAAATCGTCAGACCGAACATCCCCACTAGCGACATGATATGCCACAATTTTCTGGAGCTTGGGAATGTCTTTTAGTAGCGCATCTAAAGTTCCTTCTGGCAGCTTGGCAAAAGCTTCGTCAGTTGGTGCAAATAGTGTCAAAGAACCAGGACTCTTTAGAGTTTCGATGAGATTTGCAGCTTGAGCAGCTTTCACTAGGGTATTGAAGTTTCCCGCATTGATCGCAGTTTCCACAAGGTCAGCCATAAGGATGTGTGACTTTAGTCAGATAGTATTATAAGTAACTTATAAAATGACTAGAAGGCTCTTAGCCTCTATCAACAGAAAGGTTGCTGGCGATTAAATACAAGACAACAGATTTATCAGTACTGCTACACTGGGGAATGACCCCAAGAACCACTGATTATGCTAAAGCGTTCTAAGTTCGAGACAACTCAGTCTCAGATTATGCACCGAGCTGAGGAACTGATTAGTGCAGCCTCAAATCGTTACCGCATTACGGTTCAGGTGGCAAATCGTGCTAAACGTCGGCGTTATGAAGATTTTGAAAATAACGAAGATGCGATGATGAAGCCAGTGCTAAGAGCAATTATCGAAATGTCCGATGAATTGACTCAACCAGAGATTATTGGCGAACTATAAAAAAAGGCTGTAGAGAAGGCAGGATGAGCAAACATCAATCGTTCATTCAACCCCTACTCAAGCCCTGGCAAACACTCACTGCCTTAATGGTAGTGGGTGTAATTGCTTTGAGTTCAGGGGTGGGCAAATCAATATACACAACTTTGTTTAGTATCCAACCTGCTTATGCTCAGAGAATCACACCTAGTGATGTTTGGCAGTTGGTATACCAGCAATTGCCAGATTTCCCACGAGAAAACAAGTATATTAGCAAAGAAAATGGCAAAGTTGCCGAAAACAGCACCTTGGCAAATCGCCTGATTAGATATCACATTTATACCAAAGGTCGGGCCCCTGTTTATCGCTTAGATTGGAAGCTGACTTTAGCTGATTACCTGGGGGCGAATGAAATTATGTATGATACTACCTATCCAGGCTATGATTCACTACGGGAAAACCCTATGGAAGGCGATCGCAAAGCCATAACCCGTCTCACCCGCAGTCAGCGAGATGCCCTAGTGCAAGTCTTAGTCAATATATTTAATCCTACTTCCCAAAACACCCTATCTCCTAAACCCAATACCGCACCTAATCCTAGTACATCGACTACCCCACAGCCATCTCAGCGAGGGGGTGCCGAACTACTTAGATAGTGGGAAATTTAGGAGTTATAAGTTGTCAATTCATAACTCCTCAGTTTTAACTAAAATATGGAACGCGTTATAAAAACCGGATTTGGTTGGCGTATTGGCTGGAATCCCCATGCACCTGAATTTAAAGGTTTAGTCGGTACAGATGATTGGGCAATTGAGTTAACCGAAGCCGAGTTGAATGATTTTTGCCGTCTACTAGCACAGTTAGCAGACACCATGAAGCAACTCGCAATGGAATTAATGGAAGAGGAAAAAATTGCTTGTGAAGCCGAAAGCGATTTATTATGGATGGAGGTAGAAGGCTATCCTCATGATTACAGTCTGTGCTTCATTTTGAATACTGGGCGATGTGTAGAGGGTAAATGGAGTGCTTCTGCTGTTCCAGATTTACTGCAAGCGGCTGGGATGCTTAAAGTTTTTTGAATGAGCCTCTTGATTATCTTATAGTTTTGCTATATAATAGTAATTCTGACCGGGGCGTAGCGCAGCTTGGTAGCGCGCCACTTTGGGGTAGTGGAGGTCGTGGGTTCGAATCCCGCCGCTCCGATTGATGATAAGCCATGCCTGCTAGTCTTTTAAAAAGATTGGCAGGTTTTTCAATAAAGTCTGCACGGCGATCGCAAAATCTCCAACAACAACTCATTAGACTTCTTGAAGAAGTGGGGAAAATGGGGAATGGTTAAAGGGTAAAGGTATGGAATTTTACCTTCCCCTTTAACTTTTGCAAGATGTCTGTATTGCTAACTCAGCACTATCCTATTCCCAAACGTCCAGCCAAGCCGGGAGTTAGAGGTAAGAGTGTAGTAATCATTAAGAATAAAGCCAAAAGCCCCAAAGCGGCTCTAGCATCATCAGGTTCAGTGATTTCATTCAAACTGGGGCGTTCTTGATCTCGTTGCAAGAAGAAAATCACGATCGCCCAGTACATGGCAATCATATTACCAAGAGACACTAGCGCCAGTAAAATTAGAGTTGCGATCGTGGCGCGTCCTGCGGTTTTGCGTCCATAAATCGCCTGAACAATGCGCCCACCATCTAGTTGTCCTGCGGGCATTAAGTTCAAAGCGGTAATTACTAACCCCAGCCAACCAATCACCACTAGGGGATGAACACTTACCAAGGGTGACTGCAACGCCGAACCCAAAACGACTCGCGCCAAACTTCCCACCAAAATCGACCCTTGGAAAAACTGATTTGGCAATTGAAATAAACTACCTGGGTGAGAAATTAGTAAGCCTGTCACCAGCATTACCAAAGAAACGATACCACCTGCGGCTGGCCCTGCCAAGGCAATATCAAATAATACCTTGCGGTTAGGTAACAGAGATTCAAAGCGGGTAATTGCTCCAAAGGAACCAATTTGCACTGCGGGTAGAAAGAAAGGCCAGCTAAGACGGATTTGGTGGCGTTTAGCAAGTAACCAATGACCAATTTCGTGAGCCACTAAAATCGCAAATATCCCAGCACCTATGGGCAAAGCTTCTTGAAATCGCCCTGGATTGGCAAATAAATCAAAATTCAGCAGTAATCCCGCAGCTTCTAGATTGGTGGCAATGGTTGCTATTAACAAAATGCCTGCGAAAGCTTTTTGCGATAACAACATCGGCCGGGGATCATTGCGACTCGGCAGGACAATTACCACTGGTTTGCCATCCGTGTTTTCCAATAAAAACAGGCGATATTGCTCGCCAAGGCGCTGCTGCAAACTTGCAGTTAGACGGTTGTGAGTTTCTTCTGGTTCTCCCCGTAAATTGCCTTTGAAAATAGCTCCATCTTGATAGGCAATGGTTTCTGTGGCAAAAAACGTATCGATACCAAAGATACCTTTAATTGCATTCAAGTCCTCTTCTGGTATCGGCGGAATCTCTGGTTTCGGTTCTGCTACTGTTGGTTGTGGGAAATTGGCTTCAAGTAAGGAATTAGCAGCGAGTCTTTCTGTTGCGCGTTGTTTGAGGATGGCATCTTGCCCAGCTGCGCGTAACTGTCTGCCCAAGTAGACGTACAATCCGGCGGATGTTACCACTAAGAACAATATACCCGCTATATTGATGTAAATCCCTGCGGCAAACAATCCAAAAAACAGGAGCCAGGGAGTCATCAACACCACCGACTGTAACCAGGCTAAGATTCCCAGTTTACCAAAAGGTCTGGCGCGATAAAAGCCCCAGCCCAAAATGCCTAAAGCTACCAGTAGGATTGCCGCTAGGATAGAAGTTTCTGATAAAGTAAACATCTCCAAACCTTTGCTATTGAGACTAAGCCAGAACAAGTCCGGTATTGCAGATACACTTATTAATGTATAACGCCGCCTGTCGTCTGCCAAAATTATGCGGCTTTGCGTAGGCGTAGCTCAACCCAGTAGAAAAATCGCAGAGGCAGTTTGCTTACCTTTAACAAGGAAATTTTGCTTCTTGTTTAGTTAATTGAGATAGTAGCCAGGTTTCTGCTGCCGATGTGTAGAGTCATCCAGGATTTGAGAAGCCTTAGAACTACCGGAAGCGCTTAAAAATTATTGAGAGTGATAGATTATTCTGCGATCGCTCTCTTACTCAAGAATTACAGCATAAGCCAACACAGTTCAGATAAGACCAAAAGACTTGTAGAGACGGCGATTTATCGCGTCTCAAAAACCCAAAATTTTTGCCAGTAGCCCTTAACTGAAACGTATTGTAATATAAGCCAACACACTGACATTGCAGAATATTGCCATTAATTCGCAGCGAATTAATTAAATGCGGTACTAAGTCCAATAAAGAATTTCAGCATTTGGAAAGCGCCTACTAATCTCACTCTCAAAAAAGCTACGCAACGCCTTCATTGTGTCCTTCTCGTAAACGTACTTCGTCCCACCAAACTTATTACGCTTGACACTGCGTTTTGCCTCATCCATCTCTAATTTGGATTGCGGATACCAAGTTTGTAACACTTCTTTTGACCCTGGTGTGAACCGATGCGAGATTAACTCAAAGGTAAGATTACAGTCAAAATCCAATGCCTCGTTTATCTGCTCAAACAAACGACTATAGTGCATCTGCCAATCATCTATCGGCATAATTGGCGCGATAACCAAGCCTACTGGATAACCGCCACCGCCATGTTCTTGTGGTAGCGCCAACCGTCGCAAGGCATTCAGTCTAGATGCTACGGATGCTGTACCACCTTCAAATTTGCCAGAAATTGGTGCGGCATTAACGCTCATCCGACAGCGAGTATTGCCATTGTGTGGCAAATCCAGTAATCCATCTACAGCATCAAACTTCGATACCCAACGTAGATGTGCATTGGGACGAGTGCCAAAGTAACGGATACATTCAGCCAGACTTCCAGTTAAATGCTCAATACCCAATGGGTCTGTGTAACAGCTAACTTCAAAACTTGTGGTTTTCCCCTGTTGCTCGTAGTTAGATAAGTTATCTAATATCTGCGGTAAGTTGGCAAAAACGCGGATGACAGGTGGGCCAGACAAGCTACCAGCCAAGTAGCAGTATTGACAGTGAGCCGGACAACCTTCGGCAAGGTGAAACTGCCAATCCGCAGAAGGTGGGATGGGACTCAGCTTAAAAGAACTGGGTGGTGCAGTAACCACCGCTAAGGTACGCTTGGCGATATTATAGGTATCCCGCTCAGACTCACCGCGTAGACCCTTCAGCCGGTTCTGTGATAGTTCTTCTATTGGTAAGTTGAGTGACTGCACACGTTTAAGAATCTGCTGCCCCCAATCCTCATCTAGGGCAGCAGGTGTAAACAGTACCCGTTCAGGTATCCACAATCTTGGCGATTTTGTTTGTGTCTCTGATACTGAAACTTGGTCTGTAATGGTATTCAGCAATATCTTTCTCCGTTATTTAGTTTGCTGATTTCTGCAATTAATTTTCCAGAACTTGCTTAATTCGTCGTTCTAACAAGTCAAGATCCAAACTGCCTTCATCACGGTTAATTCGGCGCACAGTGGAATTAACATTAGCCAAATTAACCAATAAATCTTGAAGAATTTCTTGCTGCTGACGGGCTTGGGTAACTTCGCGTGGTTCCTGTACCAAATCACGCACGATGGTATCTTCAGCGCGAGAGGCGATAATTGGATCGTTTTGCCCTTGAACGTGAACAAAGGTTCGTCGCCCAGGGCCTCGTTCCTCTTCTATTGGTATAACTGCTGTCACTTGGTCAGAACGCACATATTTACCAAATCCCAAATGGACTAGCTCTGATGAGAGTATTTTCATATAATTGAAGCGTTATTTTTATGTCTTACTTATATTGTAAAATCTAAAAAAGTGACTTGAAGCTATATTCCATACGGGTTCTACCCAATTCAAGGTAGTAGTTTCCTTTCCCAATTGATCCTTGATATCTCTATGTCAATCACACTATTTTTACCAGCTTTTGGGCTTGTTCTGGGGTTTCACTAAGCTCAATAAACTCAAGTTTTAGGTTGCAGTCCTAACCTTGGCTTGTAAGTACAGAATTTCACTGATTTGTAGCGAATTAAATTTGGCAATCCTTTGTAATGCCAATGCGTCCCCTTGCATTGTTAATACGTCTCCTTACAACTGTGGCTTAGGGGACTTTTTCAAAGTAGACTAAATGGGTCATGTACAAGAAAAAAAGTTGCTACTGGTATCGCCACTTGATGCAAACTCTAGAATTTTTGTAGCTTATGAAGCAAGCCTTTTTTTAACTTCCTCAGCCAAATCTACCAGTAACACTTCCACTTGCTCACCTGTTTTTAAATCTTTCAGGGAAGATTTTTGTGCTGCTGCTTCCTCAGAACCAATAATTACACAAAATTGAATTCCTTGTTTATCGGCTAGCTGAAATTGTTTACCCAAGGGACGCTTATCAAAGTTAGTGATAACATTAATTCCACACTGCCGTAGATGTTGCGAAACTTTTAAATAAGTTGGCATTAAATCTTCTTGCATATTCACTACCATCACCTGGGCTGGTGTAGCAGCTAAGGTACTAAGAATACCAGCTTTTAACAATCGACTAATTAAGCGAGTTAAACCAATAGAAATGCCTACACCAGGCATTTTTTCACCCAAGAATACCCCAACTAATTCTTCATATCTCCCGCCAGAACAGATGCTACCTAAAGCTTCATGTCCTAATAAGGTTGTTTCGTAAACTGTACCAGTATAGTAGTCAAGACCACGTGCAATGGATAAATCAATACAGAAACGATTTTCGGCAACTCCGAGATTACGCACACCTGTAATTACCGTTTCTAATTCGCTAATCCCCACGCTTAATTGCTCGCTTTCTGGAAGGTTTTGGGTTAGATGCTTAAGTTTAGCTAATACTTCATCAACAGAACCATCAATTTTAATAAAATCAATAATTTTTTGAGTCTGTTCTCCTGAAACTCCCTCTTTTTCTAGTTCTTGTTTTACTTTATTTTCACCAATTTTTTCTAAATTATCAACAATACTAATACACGATTTAATTTTATCTTCGGTAATTCCTACTGACTTAAAAAAACCTGTAAGAACTTTCCGATTATTGATGCGAATCAAAAAACTACCAATATTTATTGCTTCAAATATCTCAGTGATAATTGCAGGCATTTGAGCATCATATAGCAAGCTGAGTTCACGACGAGCAACTACATCAATATCACACTGGCGGAACTGACGAAAACGCCCATCTTTCGCGCGTTCTCCTCGAAAAACCACATCCATTTGGTAGCGGGCAAAGGGAAAGGTTAACTCATTCAGATGACGGGCAATATAAGCTGCTAAAGGAACTGTTTGATCAAACTTTAATGCTCTTGCTTCCGAACCCGTTTCGCCCGATTTATCTCTCTCGGCTTGTCGATTTGGTGGCAGAATGGGGTCAATACCATAAATGATATTATCGCCTTGATTTCCTTTAGCTTGCAGCACTTCTAAACGTTCTACAGCAGGTGTTTCTATGGGCGTAAATCCATAGCTTTCAAAAACTCTACGGATGATATCTAGCAAATATAATTCTAGACGCTTTTCATTAGGCAGAAATTCTGGGAAACCACTAGGAGTAGAAAAGTTTATTTTATCACCTTTTGCCATGCTTGTACCTTACTAAGTTGAAATTTGAGATGAAAGCCTAACCATTTGAAGCCGTGGCTACACAAACAAAGTCCGCCTGCGCGGACTAGAAAATAATGATTGATGATCTCTGAAAACAGAAATTACTATCTTAGCCGTTCTTCTTGAATTAAGGTGCGTTGAAAGATTTTATTATTCTTAAACCAATGCCAAGTACGGGCACGATTATTGCTGTCAGGACTAATATAGATCATTTCGTATAAACTCATTTCTGGGTTAGTTTTATAACTAAACCACAAAATCAGAACAGAATCATCAATTTCCCAAGCTTTTCCTTGGATGCGCTCGGTGTCAAACCAGAGTTTATTATCTTTATAGCTTCCCGGAAATTCATGCTTTTCTTCTTTCCCATCAGACCACTTATAGCGATTGATTTGATAGTAGGGATGAGGGCCATTTTCTGGAAATTGACAGCTTAAGTGAGACTCATAACTATCGAGGATTTTTCCGGTTGTATCAATTAATGTATAAGTTCCTACCCAATCTCCCTCATGACGGGCAAGTACGGGCATTCCTTCTCGAAGATTAGACATTGCAATTCACCTCTCAAAAACTTTGGGTAAGGGATACAACATAAGCGAACTACCTACACTTACGGTTGGGGTAAGTAAGTCACGGACTCAAACCGCAAGTTCCCTTTGGTTGTAGCAGGACGCAAATCATTAGCCATTTCTCGTACTAGTGTTTTAGTCACACTAGGTTCCATGCCGCAAAGCTTATTATATAATGCTGTATGTAGTACTAACAATTCGATTTAGCACTCTGCTTTTCTAGCTTGTATGGACTAATTTTTGAATTCTACACACAACCAATTGTCCACTAATTTTGCAAGTTAAATTTGGAATTGGTACAAAAAGAAATGGTGCGTTACGGTTTTAAGCGTAACGCACCATACTTAATATTTAATATTTACCAATTTTCTCTTGCGTATTAGTAAATACCACTTTCTCGATTGAGTTGTTCATCATGCTTGGCAATGACCCAAATTGCATGAATACTGCCGGGTAGCCAGCCTAGAACTGTGAGCAAAATGTTGATAAACAATGTAGGGCCAATTCCCACTGTCAGAAAAACGCCTAAAGGAGGCACTAACAAACCTAGAAGATAACGAACTAATTTCATGATTTTGCTGTATTTTTGTGATTTTCTTTAGTTACATTCTTTGAAGATGCCGATTTAGTAAATCCACCTTCAGATATTTTTTATGGAGTAGAAAGGTGATGAAATTACTATTTCTACCCCTTTTAATATTTATCTAGAAGGTAATTCATTTTGGCTTTTTACATCACCACTGCTGGTTAAAAGGTTTCTTTCAACAAAGTAGTTATTAATGAAAGTGTTAGCAAAGGTTAGAATCACTGGCCCAAGAAGGAAACCAATAATCCCATTTACTGAGAAACCAGGAACTAGTACTGCTGCTAACCAAAAACATAAACCGTTGACGACAAGCGAAAATGCGCCAAATGATAGAAAGTTAAGTGGTAGGGAGAGAGCAGACAGAACTGGTTTAACTGAACCGTTGATTAAACCAACTACTAAAGCGGCAATCATAGCTGCGGGGAAATTAGCAATATTAACGCCTGGAACAACTAAATCAACAATCAACAGGCTCAAAGCTGTAGCTAGGGCGGTTAACAATGGTGTCAACATTTTTCTGACCTAATCTTTTTTGTTTGTAACTTCTTATTTAATCTTTAACTATGTGCCAGACTTTCACCTCTCTTGCAAGATAGAATTTCCTTCTACCATTAGGTCTATTATTGAGAAAACTATAATCGAATTCGATACGTTCTATGGGCACATATCTACGCGCCTCTACTGTGATGGTATGTTTTTAAGGCTGCGTTAAGTTTGTTTAATACACCTTACGAATTTAAGATTAATTTAATCAGATTTTTCAGACTTAGGCTTATAGTAAAGGGCTGACTGATATAAGACTTGTTCTTGATGGGTTTCTAAAGTGCAATTAGACAAGGGGTAAGTTACACAAGTAACAACATAACCAGCTTGTATTTCACTTGGACGCAGAAATTTTTGCTCGCTTTGATTAACTTCACCGCTAATGAGTTTAGCAATACAAGCAGAACATTCGCCTTGTTTACACCCAGATGGTAGACGGATACCAGCTTCTTCTGCTATATCCAGAATATATTGATCGTCTGGTACTGGAATGGTGCGATCTAACCCAAGCGTAGGATTGATGAATCGAACTTGATAAACTACCATCTGCTGTTTCTTATTATTGTTTAACTGCTTTCATCGACAAACTAATCCGCTTCAGCTTCTCGTTGATTTCTAATACCTGCACTTTAACTACTTGTCCGACTTTGACAACTTTGTTGGGATCGTCTACAAATCTATCAGTAAGTTGGGATATATGCACTAAGCCATCTTGATGTACGCCGATATCAACGAAAGCGCCGAAATTGGCGACATTTGTCACGATTCCCTCTAGTTCCATTCCCACCTTTAAGTCTCTGATTTCCTTAATTCCTTCTTTGAAGGTGGCATACTTAAACTCAGCACGGGGATCTCTACCTGGTTTTTCTAGTTCGCTGAGGATGTCGCGCAGTGTAGGTTCGCCGACGCTATCGGTAACATATTTCTTCAGGTTGGTCTTTTTGAGTTTTTCGGCAATTTGTGTCACCTGATTTAATGGCACATTTAGATCGGATGCGATCGCTTCTACTACAGAATAACTCTCTGGATGCACTGCTGTATTATCTAATGGGTTGTCACCGCCGCGAATCCGTAGAAAACCCGCCGCTTGTTCAAAAGCCTTTGGCCCTAGCTTTGGAACTTTCAAAAGTTGGCGGCGATTTTTAAAGGCTCCATTCTGGTTACGATAGGCGACAATGTTATTGGCAACTGTTGCCGTAATCCCAGAAACGGATGTCAGAAGTTCTTTAGATGCGGTGTTCAAATCTACGCCAACGTAGTTAACGCAGCTTTCTACAGTGTCATCCAATTTCTTTTTCAATAACTTCTGATCGACATCGTGCTGATATTGTCCCACACCAATGGATTTGGGATCGATTTTCACGAGTTCCGCCAAAGGGTCTTGCAAACGGCGGCCGATGCTAATAGCACCGCGCACGGTAATATCTAAATCGGGAAACTCTTCTAACGCTACAGTACTCGCAGAATATATAGATGCGCCTGACTCATTCACCATTACCTTAACGGGTTTGCGTTCTATTGTTTGTAATACTTGCGTCACAAATTCTTCTGTCTCGCGGGATGCTGTACCGTTACCGATGGCGATTAACTCAATTTTGTACTTTTCAATCAGATTTTTGACAGTTTGTGCTGCTTTCGCGCGTTGTTCAGCCGCTTGATGAGGAAAAACCGCTTGATATTCCAAAAATTTTCCTGTTTGGTCGAGGACAGCAACTTTACACCCAGTTCTAAATCCAGGGTCTATGGCCAAGGTTGGTTTCATTCCGGCTGGTGCAGACAGCAACAACTCTCGCAGATTAGTCTCAAATGTCTTGATTGATTCTATGTCTGCATAAACTTTCTTCTCAGAAATTACCTCTCCCATTAGAGAGACTTTCATCAAACGGTTGAACGCATCCTTCAACATCGCCTGATAAAAATCACGAATTGACCGAACTTTGGTTTTAATTTCTTTCGACTCTAGATAGTAAAGTACCGTATCTTCATCGAAAGCAATTTCAAAGTTTAATATTTTTTCGGTTTCACCCCGACACAACGCCAGCATATTATGGGGTGCAATATTTTTTACCCTAATTTGATAGTTACGGTACATCTCAAATTTGGTTGTACCTTCGGGATAATCATCTTTGATGCGGGAGACAAATACCCCTTCTTCTAAAAGATAATCGCGGATATATGACCGTAATTCTGCTTTCTCAGCGACTTCTTCCGCTAAAATATCAGCAGCGCCTTTCAGCGCCTCTTCTGCTGTTTTGACTCCCGTGGTTTCCGAAATATACTTAGCTGCTTCTTCCTCTAGTGAAGCCGTTGCAGCATTTTTGAGATTTAAAGATTTGATGAATTCTGCCAGTGGTTCGAGTCCTTTTTCTCTGGCGATCGTGGCGCGGGTGCGACGCTTTGGTCGATAGGGTAAGTATAAATCCTCAAGTTCAGTTTTTTGTAAGCAGGATGAGATTTTGGCTTTGAGTTCATCTGTAAGTTTACCAAGTTGTGCGATCGCACTTAAAATCACCGATTTTCTTTCTTCCAGTTCTGTTAAATAAGTATATCGATCAGCCAGATCACGTAGTTGCACTTCATTCATTTCATCGGTGCGCTCTTTACGATAACGTGCAATAAAGGGAATTGTTGCACCCTCCGCCAAAAGTTCCAGCGCGTTTTGCACCTGATGAGGTTTGAGGTTTATTTCAGTCGCCAGTAGTTGAGGAATGTTCAGCATTAGGTGTGTAAAATGCAAAAAAAAATGAAAATGCTACTTCTAAAGGTAATATGCTAAATTCTTATCCTGGCGCAAGGCCAAAGTTTTAAGCTAATTTACCTTATGATTGCTCACAAAAGTATAAGCCGAAGAGACAAAACCCACCTACGCAAGTAAGTTTTAAACCCTATTAATCCGCGTAGATGAAGGAGAGTTTGTATAGCATAGCGCAGCTATCTTAAGTCGGGAAAGCATTAGAACAAGTATTGCTAAAATATGTGTATAAATATACACCAATTACTGCTATTATAGCGTCTTAATAAGTAAGTTGGCGCGGAAAAACCCAAGTATATTACGAAACGTAAATAGGCTTAAAGTCCTTACTAATGACCAATGACAAAGGACAAATGACAGCCTTCACCAGTTAGCTTTAATTGCGCCAACCTACTACCCCTACTTTGAAAGCTTGTTATACCCAGTATCTACCACAAATGAAGGAGCTATTCCAATACTTTTCGGTTAAGGAGGAAAGAGGAAATAAAGGGAAGGGGTTTGAATTTACTTTTACCCTAAGCCCAGTAACCTTTACCTCAGACACAAAGAGAGATTTTTGGGTTTATCCGAAAAGTATTGGGAGTTATTCGTCAAGCTTTTGGATGCTTTATCTGTCGCAATAATTATTCCAATTGGTCTAAGATGTAATCTTGCGTAATATTGATTTCCTATAATATTTATTTCGTTCGACTGTTGTCTCTAAAAGCTGATTAGATGTAAAATTGAGCGCAATTACCAAAACAATTTGTTTTATCAACACAATAACTTTTCGTTCAGAGGTTTGCTAAGATGCCTTTGTTTTTCTTGATACCACTGTGTACTGCTTTAGCTACAGGCTACCTATTTAAAAAGAGTACTGATGAAATTGCATATATTGCAGGTGTATTCGCAGCTATTAGCTTGATTTTAAGTCTAGTATTGGCACCCTGGCAGATTCAGTTTGGCTTGTTAATCACTGTCTTAATCATTACGAACAGGCTTTTGCAGAGAAATGAGTTCAAATAAACTGAAGCTACAGGATAAATAACCTAGAGAAATTAAATAATCTCAACTAGGACAAAATATCTTTTCTTAACTTTAAACTGTTAAAAATCATAAGTCACCTAACCCAGTAATGTCCTTAAAAACAAAAATTGGTAACTTTTTCATGAAAAGCCCCTCGATATGTGTATAATTTTGACCACTTCTTGAAACTGTATTGTATTTATTATTTTCTAATAATGGTAGGCTTCATTTTCTACTTTAGGGGAGTAACTCTATAGTTAGGTTAAGTATTGTTGAACTTTTCCATTTGAAAAGCAATGCAAACTTTTAAAAATATAGGACTCCTATTTGATTTTTGAACAAGATTCAGTACGGATGTATCCTTCTTTTCTTCCCAATTCCCAATTCCCAATCCACGCAAGTAAATATGGCTACGCCACGCTGCGCGAACAGGAATCAAACCGGATTCCTATATATTGATAATCAATCATAAGCTGTTACGTATATAACTTGTACCATCAGGGTGCTTATGTTGCCCACACCACAATCATATTGAAAAAAATATTAGTGCAAATTAAAGGCACAACAGCTTAGTATCAAATAAAGTTTGATCGTAAAATTCAAAAATCGAGTTTTCTCTTTTACTTAGTATCATAAGTAACTTAAAATTTTCTGAGATGTATAAAATTTTATATTTTTGTAGATAATATAAAAAACAATTTAAACTATCGGTTTTTATCTATGGTATGTGCTGTATTTAACTAATAATTAGATGTGCTATAATATACAGAGTATTATCTATACTGTTGTTCAAAGTTAATCCTGTTTTCTCAAACTCTTAGCTTTACACTTCTAAAGTCTGAAATAAAATCGCTACTTCTGTGAGCTTATTAGCCAGAAAGTGCTTTATAAATGTACAAATAAAAATTCTTACTTAGTGTATATGGGAAAATTTCGATTTTATGAAGTTTTTGTTTAAGTATATTTTCGGTAGATGAATTTTTGATGAAGTATGCCGATAAATTTGCAACACCCTTTTCTCATGGTATTCTAGTAAGTGATTATATGTAACAGTAAATTTTGAGTAAAGCTCTAGTTAAAATTACATATAATTAAGAACAATCTAAACAAGCCTAAGACTAAATGTAAAACATCTCAAATCTGCTTAAATTAACGTAAGCTGTGAGTTAATCGCCAAACGCTAGTTTACATTAGCCGTTAGTCTCGTGAAAAACTCCATTTGGACATTAAGTAAAATCCCCACAGGTGTGTAAAGCGCATTACTTGAGACTGATCCACCTCTCTATCTTCCGCAGCCAAGCAGACTTCTATTACTCATTGTATTCCCATGTCCAAAAAGACTACGTATACACACCCAAACTAAGTACAAATTTTTATTATTCAGCTTAGTTACCAGCCGAGGTTATAGATATGTATATAAGCTTGGAGACTAAGAATGCCCTCAATTTTCGTATATCTGCATCACCTATAAGACAGATGTTGCGATCGCACTACAAAGTACTCTGGAAGCATAACTGGTTGATACGGAAGACTTGTGCCATTCACACTTGGTAAGCCAAACTGGAAATATAACTATAAGTACTTGACTCTGACAATAGCGGATGCTGCAATAATATAGCAAGTGCTTTACAACCTGTATGGTATTTATTTTCTAACTATTGGGCACAACTTTCGGTTGTCATTTTGATATCAGTCCCTTCAAAATAGCCTTCTTAATGTTGTTGTCTATTTTATGAAGTGAAAGTCAAAGTGTACAGAAAGTATGACCGAAATCAGAAACGTCCAAAACAATAGGCTGTTTATCGGCGGGTTCATACCTACTATCTCGATTGAGGGAAATATACGATGAAATCTATAGTGGAAATTTCAAACGTTAAAATAATTCCCTATATTATCTTGTTTGTCAGTATTTTATTTAGTATTTCTGGGCAATTGCTCATGAAATATACTATGAGTCATACAGATGAGGGGCTATTTGATTGGGTATTTCTTCAAAAATTAATATTAGCTGTTAGTGTTTATTGTTTGGGAATAGTAAATTGGATACTGGCTTTGCGATCAGTAAAATTGAGTATTGCTTATCCATTAACTAGTTTAAATTATGTTGGTATACTTTTCGGCTCACACTACTTTTTTAATGAGGTGATTACACTAACTCGAATTGCAGGAGTACTCACTATTTTTCTAGGTATTCTTTTAGTGGTTATTCCACAGAAAAAGTCTATATAAATTATATCTATAGTAAATTCTACAAAACTTATTGAAAAATGAACATTATTACTTGGCTGCTTTTAATGATTGTAGTTTTATTCGGAACAACAGCTAATGTATCACTAAAATATGGACTTCACCTTTCTAGCATTACTAAGGAAGCTGGCACATCTATTTTAAATCTATTATTGTCTCGTTATTTTTTTATTTGGTTTATTTGCTATACATTTATGACTATATTGTGGCTTTATGTATTGCGAACGATTCCTCTAAGTCAAGCATTTCCAGTTTTAGGACTAATGTATGCACTCATTCCAATTGCTTCTCACTATCTTTTAAAAGAGCGAGTTGTATTTAGCCAATGGTTGGGCATATCTATTATTATAACTGGTGTAGTTCTTGTTGTAAACTGATACGAATATTGAGGTTATTAATGTTATTAACAGCCTTCGAAAATAAATCTCAAAAACATAGCTACAGAAATATAAAAAGTATAAATTAAATTTATGAATATAGGTATTATTGGCGGAGGCATAACTGGTCTCGTATTAGCCCAACGTCTTGCACATCAAGGACATATAGTAACTGTCTTCGATAGCAACAAACAGCTTGGTGGACTGACCACTTATCATGATTATGGGTTGTTTACTTGGGATCGCTTTTATCACGTTATCCTACCCTCTGATACTCATCTAATAAATTTTCTCAGAGATATTGGTCTGGGAGATAAACTGCGTTGGCATAGAAGTTTAACAGGATTTTATGACAATAAAAAATTCTATTCTATCAGTAACACTATAGAATTTCTTCGCTTTCCTCTATTTGGACTTATAGGTAAAATCAGATTAGCCTTTACTCTCCTCTATGGTTCACGTCTGAATGATTGGCGACGCTTAGAGAAGATTTTAGTGGAAGATTGGCTATTAAAAATCGGTGGTAAAAGCACATACGAAAAGCTCTGGAAACCTTTACTTTTATCAAAATTAGGAGAGAACTATAAGAGAATCTCAGCAGTTTTTATTTGGGCTTATATCAAACGACTATTTTCAGCACGTGATTCTTCATTAAATAAAGAACAACTTGGTTATGTTTCAGGCGGTTACAAAACCGTTTTTGACCATATAGAAAAGTTAATTTATGCGGCTGGAGGTCATATTCACACAGGGGTTGCAGTAGAATATATAGCCCCTCATTCATCTGGTGGAATGTGGGTAGAATTTCAAGGTAAAAAGGAGCATTTTGATAAGGTAATTTTTACTGGCCCAGTTAATATTTTGCAACAAGTTGCTGCCGATGAACTGATAAAAGTTTCCGACACTGGTGAAACAGTAGAATACCTGGGTGTAATCTGCATGGTATTGATTACTCGCAAAGCTTTAGTTCCTTATTACGTCGTAAATATCGCCGATAGAACTATTCCTTTTACCGGAGTCATCGGTATGAGCAACTTAGTTTCTTTGCAAGAAACAGCAGGATATCATATCACATTTCTACCAAAATATATCCTTTCAACTGACCCGTTGCTAAAACAGCCCGATGATGAATTGCGCCAAGTATTTTTTCAGGGTATACGTTTGATGTTCCCAGAACTCAAATCAGATGACATTGTAGCAGCACATATAAATCGAGCTATAAAAGTGCAGCCACTACAAGTTTTAGATTATTCCAGCCTTGTTCCAAAAGTGAGTACTGAAAACGAAGATTTTTTCGTCGTCAATACCTCGCAGTTGGTCAATGATAGCGTCAACAACAACGCAGTTGTGCGACAGGTCGATGAATTTCTCAAGAAATCAACATTGCTGAATTCTTGAAATTTGATTAATTGGATTTTATTTTAAAAATTACAGGAGTCTTTATGAGTCTTTTTGTTCTTTTACCTGCATACAACGAGCAAGAATCAATTCGCCCCTTGTTCAAAAGGTTTCAGACATTGCAACAAATCTCTAATATGGAGATAAAACTGATTCTTGTTGATGATGGTAGTCGTGATGCAACTGCTCAGACTGCTTTAGAAGAATCTCAATCACTGGGGGTATTACTTAACTTAGTTCAGCATCCCAAGAATGCTGGTTTAGGTGAAGCAATTAAAACAGGTTTCAGGACTTTTTTAGAAATTTCTCAAGAAGGCGATTTTTTAGCCGCAATGGATTGTGACGACACTCAACCACCAGAACTCTTAATAAAGATGTATGACACTATGATAGCTGGTAGCTATGATATTGCGATCGCATCTAGATACCGAAAAGGCTCTAAAGTCATAGGTTTATCAAAATTTAGAGAGATAATGAGTTACGGAGCTAGCTGGCTGTTTAGAATCGCAGCCCGTGTACCTGGTGTAAGAGATTATACTTGTGGCTATAGGCTATATAACCGTAATTTTGTTAGTAAATTAGATATGTATTATGGTGAAAATCTATTTACTGAAAGTGGATTTGCTTGCATGATAGATTTACTATTGAAAGCCAAAGTACTCAGACCAAAAATCGCAGAAATTCCAATGGTTTTGAGATATGACCAAAAGCCAACTGCGAGCAAAATGAAAATTTTGAAAACTATTACTCGCACACTGAAGCTCTTGTTTAAGAATCTATTATCTACAGGACAGACTTCCAATTTAAGTCAGACTTTTAATGAGCAACAAACGGCAAGAATTCCACTGAAAATGGCAAATCGGAAATAAAGCTAAGAGTGATAGTCTGGATTAAATTAAGCCTTTGCGGAAAATAAGATTGCATATTTAGTAGGAGTTATTCGTCAGGAAATTTCTTTATTCTTACCAAAGTTAGAGCATTTCCTAGCTCGTGACTCCCTTCATTGAGAAGAGTACTAGTTAAATACACAATATTAGGTGCATCTTATTTTCCGCCATCATCCTCAATGGTGGGAATTTTCAAAATCTCAGTCCGCAAAGGCGGGCTTTTTTATTGGCAACCCTTTTGAAGTAGCGTTAGGGAAATCCACACTACTTTTCAAAGAATTGGTCAAGATGGTAGTTGAGTAAATTTGCTAGAGTGAACACACCAGGATTTTTCAGTCAAATCTCTGAATTACGCCAGCAGACGAGGCTACCCATGCTTACAAGTACGCTACTTCTCTCGAATCAACTTCCCACCTTACAATATTCCTCTACACCAGAGCGTTTCGATGAAACCTGGGAAGCCCCCCTGGCTACCCTCCTGGGATTAGGACGCGCCGCAGGCGCTGACTTCATCGAATTATTTTTAGAACGTCGCAACTATATTAGTTGTCTTGCAGAAGAGGATTCCATCACTAGTATTTCACCAAGTCTGTCTACAGGTGCGGGAGTCAGAGTATTTCGTGGCAAAGCCGATTGCTACGTCAGCACTAATGACCTTTCGTTTTCCGGTTTGAAAGCAGCTTTAGAAAAAGGTCTGTCTATCCTGGGATTGCAATTACCTGCTCCTAAAGCTTTCATCCCCGAAATTAACCTGGAACTACTGAGAGATTACGCTACCAAAAGAGGTAAAGATGCCTGGCTACCAGTGTGTAGCTCTATCCGCGAAATGGGAGAAGTCCTCCTTGATGGGACTGCTCACCTGAAGCAAAAAGCTAGCCACGTCCAATCACGCCGTGCTACCTATTTTCGGGATTGGCAAGAAGTCTTAATCGCCGCCAGTGACGGAACTTTTGCCCGTGATATTCGCCTCACTCAGTCAGTAGGATTTAACCTATTGTGTGCTGATGGTGCTAATCGTACCTCAATTGGCGATCGCGCGGGTAATACTAGCGATGCCAATTTCTTGAGAACTTGGGATTCCCAACAAGCCGCCGAAAAAATAGCAGAATCTGCCGGCAAAATGCTCTACGCCGATTACGTAGAGTCGGGTACTTACCCGATTATTATGGCCAATCACTTTGGCGGCGTAATCTTCCATGAAGCCTGCGGACACTTACTCGAAACCACTCAAATTGAACGCAATACCACTCCCTTTGCTGACAAAAAAGGCGAAAAAATTGCCCACGAAAGTTTGACAGCCTGGGACGAAGGGCGCTCTGAAAATGCCTTCGGGACAATTGACATGGATGACGAAGGTATGCCTGCTCAAAGAACCTTATTAATTGAAAAAGGCGTTCTCAAAAATTTCTTAGCAGATAGAACAGGTTCTGCACGCACCGGACACCCCAGAACTGGAAGTGGCCGCCGCCAAAATTATACCTATGCTGCTGCTAGCCGGATGCGTAATACTTATATTGATTCTGGCGAATATAGCACTGATGATTTATTTGCCTCGGTTGATAAAGGTATTTACTGTAAGAAAATGGGTGGTGGTAGTGTTGGTGCTACAGGTCAATTTAACTTTAGTGTTGATGAAGCTTATTTGATTGAAAATGGCAAAATCACTAAACCGCTAAAGGGAGCAATTTTAATTGGTGAAGCTAAGGAAATTATGAATAAAATTTCTATGTGTTCCCAAGATTTGGAAATTGCACCAGGTTTTTGTGGCTCTGTCAGTGGCAGCATTTACACCACAGTCGGACAACCCCACATTAAGGTTGATTCTATTACCGTCGGTGGACGATAAGAATTTTAGATTTTGGAATTCGACTCTGCTCAGTCGAACGATTTTGGATTTTGGATTGGAATATTCAAAATCCAAAAGGCTCAAGCTCTCGGATAATTCCGTAGGTTAAATCTAAAATCTAAAAGAACAAATTGTTGGACTGTTACTTCAATCAGAATTATTCGAGAGAAATATAAGCAATAACATCCAAAATCTAAATCTTAAAAATAGAATCGCTGCCAATCCAAAATCTCAAATCTAAAATCCAAAATTGACTATGCCAAATATCAATGAGATTGCAAACTCTGCCAAGGACAATGCCGAAAAGCTTGGTATTAAAAAATTTGACATTTATGGCTCAACAGTAGATGATACTAGCGTGCAAGTAGACCAAGGCGAGCCAAAACAGGTTAAAGCTTCAAATCGCTCTGGTGTTACTGTTCGTGTCTGGAATGAAGATAATACAATGGGTGTCACCAGCACCACAGATGTAGATTCCAAGGGACTGGAATTAGCTTTGAAAACTGCTTATGAAGCTAGTTTCTTTGGTGTTAAAGAAAATGTTCCTGATTTTAGCCCCGAAGCTACTGTTCCTATTCCAAATAAAGCCCAAGATAAGACACCCCAAGCACCTGTTGCTGCACTCATAGAAAGATTGTTGGTAGCTGAAAAAGAATTACTTGCGGCTCATCCAGCAATTAAAGGTGTGCCTTATAATGGTTTATCACAAAGAGATATTGACAGATTCTATCTAAATAGCGACGGCGCAGTCAGAACTGAATCTCATTCTTTAGCATCAGTTTATCTTTATAGCAAAACTGAAGAAGAAGGAAAAAAACCTCGCAGTGCAGGTGCTTTTAGAATCAACCAAAGTTTAGATAATCTAGACATCAATGGTTGCATCAAAGAAACTGCCGATAAAACTATTAGCCACTTGAATTATGAAAAAATCAAGACTGGTAAATATCGAGTTGTTTTCTCAGCAGAAGCTTTTTTAAGTCTGTTGGGTGCTTTTTCTAACTTGTTCAATGCTCAAAGTATTTTGGATAATCAAAGCTTATCTACTCCTGATGATTTAGGTAAGCAAATTGCTTCTCCTCTACTTTCAGTTTTTGACGATGCACTGCACCCAGCTAACGTAGGAGCAGAAACTTTTGATGGTGAAGGAACTCCGACTCGGCAGATTTCGCTGATTGAAAATGGCGTTTTAACAAGCTTTCTCCACAGTGCAGGCACTGCTAAAAGGTTGAATACCCAGCCAACAGGTAATGCCAGTATTGGTGCAAAAGTCAGCGTTAGTCCAAATTTTTATCACGTTTTTACAACAGCAACTCCTAAAGAAGAGCTAAGTTTAGACACTGCTGAAAATGTGATTTTTATTGATGATTTACAAGCTCTCCATGCAGGAGTTAAATCTTTGCAAGGTTCCTTTTCTCTGCCGTTTGATGGTTGGCTAGTTAATAAGGGTGTCAGGACTAGTATTGAGTCAGCAACTGTTGCTGGCGATTTCTTGGAACTCTTAAAGTCAATTATTTATGTAGAAAAAGAACCTGAGTTAACCCCAGGGGGAGTTTGCCCGAAAATCTGGGTTAATGAACTGTCAATTACTGGTGAATAAAGCTTGAAAAGTGCAGAGTTAGGAGTTCAATATAACTCTTAACTCATCACTTTAAAATCATGACTCACCATTAATATTCACCACCGACGCTAATGGCAGTGTTAAATACATCAGCACCGCTTAAATCAATATTAGCCAAAACTGCGCCATCTACGTCAGTATTATATAAACGGGAATTACTCAAATTAACATTGGTCAGATTGGCATTATTTAAGATAGTATCGCTAACGAATGCTTCAGTGAGATTAGCAGATTTCAAATTTGCACCAGTTAAATCAGCACCTTCTAAATTAGCACCTTCGAGATTAGCCCCTTTTAAATTTGCATTTCTGAGGTCAACACCTATCAAATGAGCGCCTTTGAGGTTTGCTCCTGCTAAGTTACATCCCAAACATTCTCTAGTTTCCAGCAAGCGCTTGACAGGGGCGGAGTTTTCTGCTTTGACGGGAATAGGCGCAGCTAAAGATAGCGTGCTGAGTAAGGCTGCTGCCGTCAAAAAAATTCGTTTCATATTTACCTCCGACACTTCTAGAAGCCATTCAATTTTTAACTTCTACGATACCAGTGTGCCAAGATTACAGAGTTCTGTACTCATGCGATCGGAGGAATATGTAATTTCTAGGAGATTAGATATTCTTCTGTAAATTAGTCCGATGGGATTAAAATTAAAAGTTTTTTAGTAGATATTACAAGTGCTTTGACACCGCAAGCAACGCCGAAAAATCATTTTTAAACCGCAGAGGCGCAGAGAGCGCAGAGAGAAAAAAGAGATTTTACCAGTCACTTTGAAAGGGCTAGTGGTCTATCGTATTAATTTTGTTAGGTGAATCTAGTTTTTAAATTTCTCTTCCTTATCTCTTAACTTCTCTGTGAGACGCTGCGCGTAGCTTGCTTCCCCGTAGGGGTACGCGCTCTTTGCGTCCTTTGCGGTTCGTTCTCTTGTCTCTCAAATTTAATGAGACAGACCACTAGTACAACACGGCGGAAATAAACCAATCATTCCAAATCAACGAAACCCTTATGCCCCATTCATTTTTAATTTTTAATTTTTAATTTTTAATTCCGCCTTGCGGTACTAGTCCCATTATTGATTTGGGTATCAGCTTCCTTGGCTCGTAATTGTAAACTTGTTTAACTCACTAACTGCGCGGCGGAATTGAAAAATTGACGACACAACCCCCTAGTAAGCAAAATTGTTGTCAACAAGTTAGCGAGAGCAACCATAAAGATAATTAAAATCTCGTAAGATACAGCATCGAGAGGTTTCACACCAGCTAGTAACTGTCCGGTGGTGATTCCTGGTATTGCGACCATCCCGATGAGAATCATTTGATTGAGAGTAGGGATCAATCCGGCTCTGATGGCATCTTTGCGATACTGGCTAACTGCTTGCTGGGGCGTTGCACCTAAGCTCAAGTGGGTTTCTATTTCGATATGACTGGAATTAATGGTGCTGACAAGACGTTCGCCTGCGATCGCAGCTGCATTGGTAGCATTGCCTAAAACTATCCCTACTAAGGGAATTATATACTGTGGTTCATACCATCTGTCTGGTTGAATAATCAAGAAGTTGGTGTAAAACACTGTCAGGACGGTACTAATTAAAATTGCACCCCACACCAAAGGCAACAAATAAGGAATTTTTTGGCTGATGCGATTTCGTGCGACAATCGCCGTAATTGTCAGCATTATTGCTAATAGCGCCAAAACTGCCCAAGCATTGTCTAAAGCCAAGATGAAATCTAAAATGTATCCCAATACAAGAAGTTGTAAGATGGTTCTCCCAGTAGCTAGGGCTAGGTTCAACTCTAATCCTAATTTTTCCCAGGCAGATAAACCAATGGCGATCGCCATCAATCCCACAGCAATAGCTAAATCCACGAAATCCAGCTTAATCATATCCTGCATGGGTTTTCTATCTCCTAGTATTTTCTTCTCAAAGCAGCTTACACACCTGGAACTTTGATCCGATGTGTTGGATCTTGGTTGATATATATCACCTTCATCAATTCAAAATTAAAAAATGGTACAACCTTAACATGGCAAACTCCTAGTATGTCTACTATCTGTAAATTAAATGTGCGGTAGTCTACCGCGCCACAATTTAAGTAAAAACCCTAATAGATGCGTATCTTAGGCGATAGTCTTTTAGTTGCTCCTTTTTGATTAACAATTCAATTAGCAAAAATTGACTCTCGAAGTGCATCCTTTGTATCTCCCGATAAAATGAGAACTCATGATCCAAAGTGTAAATCCCATCCCTGCCTTTGATATCAAGCAGCAATACACCACCATCGAAGCAGAAGTAAGTGCAGCCGTTTTAGAGATTCTGGCTTCTGGCCGCTATATTGGCGGCCCCCTAGTTGAAAACTTTGAGCAACAATTTGCTACTTATAATACTGTTACTCAATGTGTGGCTTGTAATTCTGGTACTGATGCGCTCTACTTAGCGTTACGAGTCTTGGAAATTGGTGCAGGCGATGAAGTGATTACAACGCCTTTCACCTTTATTGCGACATCTGAAGTAATTAGCGCCGTTGGTGCAAAACCTGTTTTCGTTGACATTGACGCTACTACCTTTAATTTGGATGTGGAGCAAGTAGCAGCAGCGATTACACCTAAAACTAAAGCGATTATCCCGGTTCACCTTTTTGGACAACCTGTGGATATGACATCATTGATGGCGATCGCTCAATCTCACAATTTGTCAATAATTGAAGATTGCGCTCAGTCTACAGGCGCAATGTGGGCTGATGAAAAAGTAGGAAGTATTGGACATATTGGTTGCTTTAGTTTCTACCCTACCAAAAATCTTGGTGGATGCGGCGATGGCGGAGCAATAACGACTAATGATCCTGCGATCGCTACTAAACTGCGAATACTCCGGGAGCATGGTAGTAAAGTTAGATATTTACACGAGGAAATTGGTGTAAATAGCCGCTTGGATGCTCTCCAAGCAGCCATATTGCAGATTAAGCTGCGTTATTTAGATACTTGGAATGATCGCCGCCGAGATATCGCCAACTATTACTATCAGTTCCTTAGCCAAATTCCGGGAATCGTCCCGCCTCAAGAATTACCTGGGGGTATTGGGGTATGGAATCAATACACTGTTCGCATCTCAGGTGAAGGGCGGAATGGTTCTAGCGCCAAATATCGAGATTGGGTGCGTAATCAATTACAAGAACAGGGCGTAAGTTCAATGATTTATTACCCCTATCCTTTACATTTGCAGCCAGTGTATCAAAATCTAGGCTATCAAATTGGGGACTTACCAATAGCAGAGCAAGCTTGCCATGAAGTCATAGCTTTGCCCATGTTCCCAGAATTGACACAGCACCAGCAAGACCAAGTTATTTATGCGTTGAAGGATTGTTTGGGAATAGGGAATTGGGAATAGGGAATAGGAAATTTCCATATTTACTACTCAACACTCCCCACTCCCTACTTATCACTCAGCACTCAGCACTCAGCACTCAGCACTCTTGCAGTCGCCAAAGCTTCTACTAAGCCACGTACAGCAGCAATCATTGCTATTTCGCTATTGAGTTGGTTGATGGCGGAACCAACACCAACACCAGCTGCACCAGCTGCGATCGCTAATGGTGCTGTAACGTTAGAAATGCCTGAAGCACACAATACTGGCACTGACACCACACGGGAAATCTCAAAAGCTGCTGCCAAGGTGGGAGCAGCTTTTTCAATTAATCCTAAAGTTCCAGGGTGAACTGGGTTACTGCTAGTACCGCCTTCGGTTTGGATAATATCTGCTCCAGCTTTCACCAGTTCTTCTGCTAACTGCACCTGCTGATCTAGTTCCAAAATGTGGGGAACGGTGACAGATAAGGTGATTTCTGGGAAAAGAGCGCGGGTTTGCTTAGTCAGCGCTAGCACTTCTGGAGCCTCAAAGCGGCGACCTTGAGCATAGAAGGAATCGAAATTCCCGATTTCAATTAAATCAGCACCAGCTGCTACAGCTTGCAGAAATTTTTCTGGTTCTACTGCTGATACGCAAATTGGTAATTTTGTCAAAGTTTTAGCTAATTGTACCAAAGCGCGATCGGCGGCAATATCAACAAAAGTAGCACCGCCAAATTCAGCAGCTTTGACAGTAGCAGCAACGCTAGCAGCGTCAAAATTATTCAACCCGCTAATCACTTTCAAAACGCGGCGGTTAGTAAATGCACGTTGGAGTGTAGGAAGCATCGTCATGGTTAGGCTTTTGAAGCTATGAAGATTATAAATTAGGTATATTCTACCGTTACTCAGTTGATGAGGAACTAAATCACTATGGCAGTTGCCAAATTTTGATAGTTTTATCCTTTACCGCCACTAACCAAAATTTTGCCTATCAAAAGTTTACTCTCCCAATTTAGCTAGGTATTAAATGCAGCACCACAGTACCATAAAGCATAAAGTTCAGCAGATATCTATGTGAAAATAATTTAGTTCTCTTAAGTAATTCTTTTCAGGAGGAAGACATGAATGAAGAAATCATGACAAAATTTGACGAGCAAGAAATACTTGAACTTTGGGACAATAGAGCTAGAGACTGGGATATTCAAGTTGGCGATGATGGTGACAGTAATCGAATTTTGAATTCAGATCCAGTACTATGGAGTTTCGCTGGTAACGTTGCAGGATTGTCTGTCCTCGATGCTGGTTGTGGTACAGGATATCTAGCGCGCCAGCTTTGTCTAAAAGGGGCCAGTGTAACTGGTATAGATTTTTCACCTCAGATGATAGAAATTGCCAAATTTAGAGCTAACCAAAATAATCTAGATATAGATTTTCATTTGGATTCATGCACTGAACTAAAGTCGCTTCCAGATGAGCAATTTGATCTGATAGTCTCAAATTATGTTCTCATGGATTTGCTTGATCTAGAAGGAGCAATAAGGGTATTCAATCGTGTTCTTAAGCCTAGTGGTATTGCAATCCTTGTCTTCTCACATCCTTGCTTTCCCCAAGGCAAATCGACTACTGTAAATGAGGATGGGACAGTTTCTTATAGTTGGGCCTCTTCTTACTTTGAAAGGACACAACACAACGACGAACCTTGGAAGCATTTTACAACACCATTTATCTGGTTTCACCGCCCTCTTTCCGATTACTGGAAAGTCTTCAAGGCAGCAGGTTTTTCTGTAGACGAATTTGAAGAACCAAGAATTACCCCAGAGCGATATCATCTTGCAGAAAATGACCGGAAGCTTTTCAATTCCCAAATACTTCCCTATTCGGTAGTTTTTAAACTCCTGAAGGTTAAAGGATTATATAGCAACCCATAACTTTTAGTTTTAGCCATCACCTTCGTAGCACTTTTTACTAATATCCTAATCAAACTCTAAAGGCCACAAATCAGCAATTGGTACTTCCCATCCTGGTAGCAAATCGGGAACTGTTAAAATATCGCCATCACGAAGTATTATTGCTTCTTGTCCAAGGTTGTAAACTTCAACAATCCGCTCATCTGGATTGAGCAAAATTCCTACCTTAGTTCCCAAACTCAGAAATTCTTGAATTTTGGCTCTCAAATCCTCCAAATTATCACTAGGGGACTTCACCTCGACAGTCAAATCAGGAGCCAATTGAGCAAAAGACTTCGGACTGCGACGCAAGCGTTCGGCTAAAACAAATGAGGCATCCGGTGCGCGTAAATCTGAATTTGGCAATCTGAAACCAGCGCTAGAAGCTGCTGTTCGTCCCAGTTTGCGCGGTCTAACCCAGTTATGTAACTTGGCAATCATGGCAGCTGCGACTTCATCTGATTCATATCCTGATGGACTCATGACAATAATATTACCCTTGACTAGTTCCATACGATAATCAGGGTGCTGTTGCTGCATTTTTTCAAAGTCTTCAAGCGTTAGGGACATAAAAACCTCTAATTATCACACTCCCTGTATATATATTATGGAGACAACAGACCTCTTTAGGAGCGATCGCTCCATAAATTCCCCCGTTATCGCCAAACCTGTCACTCCAAACACTTCCTACGTAAATGAAAAAACAGCAATAAGCAGTAAAATCGAGTATTATTGCCTATTTTTCAAAACAATCCATTGCTATTTGAACCTTCTCAACTTGCCTTGGTGCTTGCATTTCGTTAAAAAGTGCGATCGCCAGTAAAAAATTTTCCTTACTTTGATTAATTCCACCCATTTTTTTATGAGTTAATGCCAACTGATAATAAGCCTCGGCTAAGTCTGATTTAGCGCCAATTTTATCAAGAACTTCTATTGCTTCTGAATGATGAAAAATTGCTCTGGTAAATTCTTCCTGTTCTCGAAAAAGTTCGGCCAGACAACTTATAGCCTTAGCCTTTATTTGGGTAAAGTTATTTTCTTCGGAATGAAATATAGCTCGTTGGCACAATTCAAAAGATTTTTTCAGATTAACTAAATTCTTATAAGTTAAACAGAGAGTAACTAAACTATGTCCTATTCCCCATAAAGTCACTCTAGTTGATAATGACATACTAGAAAAGGCAACTTCAGCAAGATGGAAAGCATCTTCTCTGCTACCAGAACGTGATTTTATCAAAGCTAGACAGCACTGAGCATAAGTCATATAATCATCAAGGTTGCTATTATGTTCAGCAAGGCTACAAACAGAATTGAAACAATCTTCAGCTGCTTCTATTTCCCATAACTCAAGTTTGCAAAGCCCTGTATTAAACAAAATAGAAATTTCTGTTTGCTTGACATCTAATTTGCCTAAGACTTTTCCTGATTTCTCATAACATTCTATAGCTTCTCTGACACAACCAATAATTCGATATGTATAACCAAGTATATTGTAAAGTCTAATTAGTCTCTCTGGCGATTTTATATCATCTATTATCCGCTTAATGACCGAGAAATTTTTCTGGAGTAGTCCCAGTTGGTAAAATGAGCAACCCAAAGGCAAACCAATACTCCACTGTTTACCTCGCCCTTGTAAAATTACATCACCAGCTTGCTCAAAATCACTAATTTCTACATAGTGATAATAAGCTTCTAAAGCAGTCAAAGCATCTGTGATATTTTTGACTATTGCAACTTGCTTTGTCCAAAACTCTGCGGCTTTTCGGTTTACTAATTCCCATTCTTCACTGACTAACCTTAACCGACTAATCGCTTCATCACGAATTACTGGATGCAGCCAATATTGTCCTTTTTTTGCTTCTATCAAAGACAAATCTTGTAGAGCTTTAATTACACCTCGACGTTTTTGGGCTGGTACATCCCAAAGCAAACATAAAACTCCCTCGATAGCTAATGAAGGAATATCTTGATAACGATAGCATCCTAAACGACAAAGGAGACGATAAGCTTCTAAGTCATTTTCTTGGAGACGAGTAAATTGACTGGCGACTAAATCTTTTAATTCTCTTTCTATTAATAAATCTGTACAGTTATCCTGCCAATATGAATGGATGTCACCAGAAAAATCTGTCAATATTGCTCCTCGGAGAATTTGCATTGCTTTGGCGTTACCTCCATAAGCTCTGCACATTTCACTGAGAATAGTACAATCACAATTGATGTGGCAACTGCTGAAAAATTCTCGCCATGCTTCATCATCTAAACCTTCGAGTGGGTAGAGATAAACCTCTACGCTAGACTCCCGTAAACGCTCACGACTTGTGACTAAAGTAACTGAATGCACATCAGAGTCTGCTAATACTCTCAATAGCTCAACATAAGGGCGACGATATTCTAGGAACTTCCCATTTTTATCGAGAGCAGTTTCTAGATTATCGATAAATACCCCAATTTTAGAAGTTTGTTCTCGGAGTTTGCGCCGTAGTCGTTCTAGGCTGATACCAAAATCTCCTCCCGGTTCTTCGTTAAAGTATCGCCGTAGCCATTCTTCAACTACACTTTCTACAGGAGTAAGGTTTTGGATTTCTGTGGCCATCCACAGTTCTAGAACAAAATTAAATTTTTGACTTTTAAAATATTTGCGTGCTAATCTTGTTTTGCCAACACCACCTTCACCCTGGATGAGTATAACTTTTTCTCCCCGACTGAATAAGGTGTGGAGTTCGGCTATTTGGCGATCGCGCCCGACAAAGTTAGAATCTAAATCTTGGGGTTTAGTCCCATTCGTCGCTAGATTTGGAATCTGAGAAGCTTTTTGCGTCTGTTGGTTTGTTCTAAATCCCTGAACTACGCCTTGGAAGGTAGATTTGGAGACTTTCGCTCCTAGCACTTTGGAGAGTAAATGCCAGAGTTCTGCACCAACTGCTTTTAAATGCGCTTCTGTATAACCACGGCTGTTGGCAATATGCTGGTAAGTCCGCTTTTCATCCTCCCACAAATTACGCAAGATAATCCTTTGAGTTTTATCTAGATGTTCTCCCGTCTGGAGAAAAACCAAGTTATCTACAAACTCTAAGGCCTCTTCTACACCCATTTGCTAACTTGATGTATCATTTGTAATTCATTATAACCATACTTTTACTACTTATTCCTACCCTCTATACTACAAAAAAACTTTTTCCTACTGGGTAGTAAGCTTACTTTATCCGACTGCAAAGCATTATGGACTGTATTACTCTTGTAAGTAATACAGGCGAAGTTAAGTTAAGCGCCAATAATAAGGTGGTTGAGGATAGATTTTACCAGCGCGACTACTGCAACCTTAGTAAATCACAGATGTTATTTGTTGCCGTCCTATATCAATGACTCATGAAAGTGGGGTCTACTAAACAGCAGTGGGTATTAACTAACTAGATTCTGTAGAGCTTATTTACAACTAAGTGTGTAAGTCTTTATCCTACAGGAGGTTCAATGATGTTAGACAGAGATTGTCATCATGATTGCAATCAGAATCAGTGCCCTTTTGCCCAAGATACACGTAATCCCAATAGATATGTTTGCCTAAAATGTGGTGTTGAGCGAGAAATAAATAAGTATTCTTCTAGCTTCAGCTCGTTTTTGCTGCTGTTGTTGGGCTTGTTTATTTCGTTCCAACTATTAGTTAATTACGAAAAGCAAAGCAATCCACAAAGGCAACAACAGTCTTTGAATAACTCACCCCATCAAGGAAATATCCACGTGTAAAACTAATCTTCGTACTGGGTATGATTTCCCATTTCTGATTTTGTAAATGAGAAATGGGAAATCAAAAAGAATATTCACTGCTAAAAATCAGCTACTTTCGTGAGTAAAATTATGGACACCAATCAAGATACACTTCTCTTTCGCTTTGCTTCTAAGTCTTTGAAATATTTCTTGTTAGTGCTGTTTGGAATTGCGATCGCTTACGTCCTATCCATTGGTTTAGGTATCTTACAAATCATACCTATACTGCTGTACCTGTTACAACAGTTTTTGCTTCCTGTGGGAATTATCCTCTTGTGTTTAATTACAATAGCGGTAATTATTGAATCCCTGCGTTAAGAATTGGAGAAGTAGAGAGTCTATCAATGTTGGATTTTAAATTTTAGATTTGTTCTTCAATTCAAAATTCAAAATCTAAAATCGATGGACTCCTAACTTCTTCATTTACCGTAGAAAACCCTGGCATTTCGGTATCCTATATTTCGCAGATACTTATTCCATTCCTCAGCTTGGAATCGATCGGCGAAAGGCCCTACTGCTACGTGTGGCCCTCGTGGTTGTGTCCTTTCGAGGACTGCGCCAGATCGTCCTAAATCTTGACTAAATCGGGCTAGATTCTGCCTAATTTGGTCTGCTGTCGCAGATAACTGTTCTTGAGTAGTCGGAATAACGACATAATATCTAGAGGCTTGCTTGGGAGGATTTATATTGCTGCGTTCCCCTACAAAGCCTCTATTACCTAAATCTATTTCCTGTCCGTTACCAAAGCTGATAATCCGAGCGCTATATATTCCCCGTGACTGTAACTCATTCACCCGTTGTTGAGCGTTAGATACTCTGTTAAAAACACCTGACTGAATAACATTCCTTCCTTGGTACTGGCGAATGTAAGCACTGGGTTCAATCTGGCGGATTGCTTGTAGCGTCTGGAAATCACTACTATCTACGTAAACTAAGTAGCGCTCAAAGTTCTGGTTATATTGACTAAACTGTGTAGGTTGCGGGGGCTGAAAGTTCTGACCGGATTGATTATTCTGTAATGGTTGCGGCGGTTGAAAGTTGAGATCCGATTGATTATTTTGTA
This sequence comes from Nostoc sp., assembly GCF_036917775.1. Lineage (GTDB taxonomy): Bacteria > Cyanobacteriota > Cyanobacteriia > Cyanobacteriales > Nostocaceae > Nostoc. The sequence continues at coordinate 108,033 of NZ_JBALEQ010000154.1, read as the reverse complement.
ATGGTTGCGGCGGTTGAAAGTTGAGATCGGATTGATTGTCCTCCACTAGTTCTGCTGGTTGTAACTGCGGTGATGGCTGTTGACCAAAGGGAATTGGCGGTGGTGGTAAAGCTTCACCTCCTTGTTGAGCCAGTAGCATACTGTTGTGGATTTGTGCTTGTGCTGGGGCATAGTCAGGAATCAGCACTAACCATCCTCCTACTAACAGGGGGAGAAATCGGATACTAGGCTTCCAACCCTCAGAACTTCGGCGCAGCATCTGAAATCGGGTAAATTTACTTGGTATTCCTCTCGACATAGTACTTAGAAAGTAGTCAAAGTATTTTTAGGCAATTTTCATCAGGAACTAATAGTTCACCGTTGTAGCAACTATATAGCGTTAACGGAAAATTAGCTCATCTGCGTGGCAAAAAATACATCTTTCAGAGGGAATAGGGAATAGGGAACAGGGAACAGGGGAAACCCACGGCTTAAAAGTCGTGACTTAAAAACCGAAGTGCTTTGGTAGTAAGGCTTTCAAGAGTGTGTGCTACAATTGGACAACCACGCAGCTATCGTGTCGTGTTTTGTATGAAAAAAGTCGTCGTTGGTCTTTCTGGTGGCGTTGACAGTTCCACCGCCGCAGCTATCCTGCACCATCAGGGCTATGAAGTGATTGGTTTGACTCTTTGGCTAATGAAAGGCAAAGGTCAATGTTGCTCTGAAGGTATGATCGACGCGGCTGATCTCTGTGAACAACTGGGTGTTCCCCATGAAGTTGTGGATATTCGGGATGTCTTTCAAACCCATATTATCGATTACCTCGTGACTGGTTACAGTGCTGGAATCACGCCTTTGCCTTGCTCACAATGCAATAAAACGGTGAAGTTTGGGCCAATGGTGCAGTATGCTCGTGAAAAATTGGGATGCGATCGCATCGCCACTGGTCATTATGCCCGAATTAGCTATGACGAAGCAACTGGACGTTACCAGTTATTAAGAGCTATTGACCGCAACAAAGACCAGTCATATTTTCTCTATGATTTGTCTCAAGATTTACTTGCAGCAACTATATTTCCTCTCGGCGAACTAGAAAAAACTGACACCCGCCGCATTGCAACTGAATACGGACTGAAAACTGCTGATAAGCCAGAAAGTCAAGACTTATGCTTAGTGGAAAGTAACGGTTCCATGCGGGCATTTTTAGATAAATATTTAGCTCCCAAAACAGGCGATATTGTCGATACCACAGGTAAAGTTTTAGGACAGCATGATGGTGTCCATCATTACACCATTGGCCAGCGCAAAGGTTTGGGAATTGCTGCTGCTGAACCGTTGTATGTGATTGAATTAGATGCAGAAAATAATAAAGTAGTAGTTGGCGATCGCACTAAGGTAACTCAACCAGAATGCACTGTAAATCGGGTAAACTGGGTTTCCATTGCTGAACCATCCACCCCAATTCATGCCGAAGTACAAATTCGCTATCGTTCAACGCCTACACCAGTAACGGTGATTCCGTTGGAAAACTCCCGTGTGCGTTTGGTGTTTGATGAACCCCAAATCAGCATCACCCCCGGACAAGCGGCGGTGTGGTATGACGGCGAGAAAGTGTTAGGTGGCGGAATTATTGAACAGTTTAGTTGAATCCCACTCCCATTTTGGCTTCTGCCAAAACCACCCCTTCTCATAAATGAGGAGGGGTATTTTATTGCTAATACTACGTAGAAATTGACCTTTGACTTTATATCTCTTACGATAGTCGTTCTATGATTTACCGCACTATTCCGTGTAGAAATTCAGTAAAGAATGTTACAACTTAAAGATCAAAGGCTGTCTGTGCTATGTCTTTTGACCTTGCCTTATTTAGCTCCAAACTCAGAAGATGCCGAGAGCAATTTGAAAAGTCTCTTGTAGAAGTCACAACAGCCACAGGCATCCCTGAAAACATTTTGGCTGCTCTGGAAAATGGGGAAAGGCAACCAACTGGTGATGAAGTTTTGATATTTGCTGACTATTACCTGTGTGATTACCAGTTTTTTATTTCTAACGAGCGAGTAGCTTCGTTTGATCAGACAGAAACTTTGTTCCGAAGATATGGAGAAGAATTTTCAAAAGAAGATCGATGGGCAGTACAAGAATTCTTATTCTTGTGTGAGTGTGAAGAGTTTTTGTTGAAACTGATTCAAACTAATACTTATAGCACTTTTAGCTTTCTTAAGAGAGGTAACAATTATAGAGGACAAGGAAAAGAAGCGGCAAAGGCGCTCAGAAAATATTTAGGGTATGCCTCTAATGAAGTCCCCATGAATATTTATGAAGATTTTCGATCTTTGGGGTTTCATATTTTTCGTCGCCAGTTGGGTAACTCAAACATCTCTGGTTTATTCATCAAACACCCTATAGCAGGCAAGTGTATATTAGTTAACTATAGTGAAGATGTTTATCGGCAGAGATTTACAACTGCTCATGAATCGGCTCATGGGATTTTGGATGATGATCGGGAATTTGTCATTTCTTTGAAAACAGACAAAAAGAAAGATGTTGAAGTGAGAGCTAATAACTTTGCAGCCGATTATTTAATGCCACCAGAATTTCTAGAGAACATTCCAGATTGTCGAGTTTGGACTTCTGAAAAAGCTATTGAATGGGCAAGTAAACTTAAGGTCAGTACAGAAGCTTTCGCTAATGCTTTAAAAAGCGCCAATTTTATATCTGAAGATGTGGAAAGACAAATCAAAGCAGTGAGAGTCCCAAAACGTTTAAAAGTTGATCCAGAACTGCCTGAAAGTCTTTCATTAGGCTCTCGTCAACGTCGGCAGGAGCTACTAAAAATAGGTTTGTCAAATTTCTATGTTGGGCTTTGCTTTGACGTATATGAACAGGGTTTTATTTCAGCAGGTCGAGTAGCGGAAATGCTTTTAGTTAGCAAACATGAATTAACAGAAATAGCAAGTATCTACGGGAGAACTATTAGGTATGGGAATTGATCCATCAAATTTTCATAAATATAATGTTATAGATACTTGTGCTATTTGGAATATTCTTTCCTCTAAACTTTTGTATATAACAGCAAACAATGCTGGATGCCTATTCTGTTGTACATATTTTGTTTATTATGAGTGCCTATACAAGCCACGTAAAAATCCCAAGCAGGCAGAAATAGAATTGCAAAATCGTTTTCGTCAGGAATACGAAAATGGAAAATTCAAATATTATCATTTAACTATTGAAGACCTTCAAGATGTAGAAGTTCTTCAGGTAAGAAAGAAAAAAGATAAAGGAGAACTTGCATCTATCGTTTTTGCAAAGAAGACCCGTCAAGCTTTTATCACAGACGATAGAGGAGCTAGAATAGAAGCTGCTAAGAGTATGGATAGTAAAATGGTACAGACCACACCTCATTTACTAGCTTGGCTGATATTTATCAACTATTTGAGTGATAGTGACTTGCAATCAATAATCCGTGAGCATAAAAAATCTGATAGACCACTTGAAAAACACTTCTTAGATGCTTACAAAATAGTTTTAGAATATAGATTAATAGCTTTAAGCCCTAAAATTACCGAATAAAATCAAAAATTCTTTCTATCAATGGCCTCTTCAAACTCTTTCAAAGCTTGCACAGTTCCTACTTGCCAAGCGCGTTCAACCGTAGCGGCAATAATTTGAGTTAGAGGGATATTTGGAAAGTTAGGACTGTTATCTGATTCGATGTAATGTCCATCCCTAAGTAAATAAATCCTCAGATTTTTACTATCGTAAATCCATAGTTCTAGAACTGCGATCGCTTCGTAAGCATCAAGTGTGGTTTTTGATGTTACATCTGTTTCAATTGCCAAATCAGGAGGCGGATCGTTTGGTTCTAGTTTGCGACGACCAATCATTCTCTGATAATTCTGGATGTAGAAGCAAGCATCTGGTTCTCCCCCCGCTATATTTTCTCGCTTGAAGGTGGTTGAACCGAAGGGTTCATAACTTTTCTCTGCAATTTTCAACAAGATTTTTATAATATCCGAAATTAAGTCCTTTGATTTTTCGTGTTCGGGTAGAGGAACCATAATTTCTAACGTAGACTTGCTGTAAGCAACTCGTAGCGATCGCTTTTCCCCCAATTCTTGCAAAATAGACTCAAATTCCTTCCAGCTTACATCTTGAATAGACACTGTACTACCAGGTGCTAGCCGCATTTGGCTAACAGGTTTAACAACGGGAGATACAGCAGTCATAAGCATTTTCCTTATAAAGGAACTATTCTGAAACTTGAGCCGGGATTAGCTTTAGCGTAACCTAATCAGATCGTTAAGAGGCTAGTTGCAACAATTTTTCTCCATTCCCTAAACTCTTTTTTTTCTCAGTACCAGCATTTTGATAAGTTAGTACATAATCTGAAACAATAACAGTTAATACAAAGAGGGGATTACGTTGAGTCACAATCCAGATGCCATAGCCCCGCACGGTGGACAGTTGGTTAACCGTATCGCTACACCAGAACAAAGAGCAGAGTTTCTCTCAAAAGCTGACTTTTTGCCACGAGTGCAACTTGACGATCGCGCCGTTTCGGATGTAGAAATGATTGCGATCGGTGCTTTTAGTCCACTCACGGGTTTTATGAACCAAGAAGACTATGATCGCACTGTGACAGAAATGCGATTAGCTAACGGTCTTGTGTGGTCAATCCCGGTTACACTATCAGTCACTGAAGAAGTAGCTTCCCCCTTGCAAGAAGGTGGCTTAATTCGTCTGGATAACTCCAGAGGTGAATTTATTGCAGTTTTGCAACTCACGCAAAAATATAACTACGACAAAACCCGTGAAGCCATTAATGTCTACCGCACTGATGATATCAAACATCCAGGCGTGCAGGTACTCTATAACCAAGGTACTGTACATCTGGCGGGTGATATTTGGCTGTTGCAGCGCGAACCTCATCCCCAGTTTCCCAGTTATCAAATAGATCCAGCTGCCTCACGGCAATTATTTAAAGATAAGGGTTGGAAAACAATCGTTGGTTTCCAAACTCGCAACCCCATCCACCGCGCCCACGAATATATTCAAAAGTGCGCTTTAGAAATTGTTGATGGTCTATTTTTGCACCCATTAGTCGGGGCAACAAAAGAAGATGATATTGCCGCTGATGTGCGGATGCGCTGCTATGAAATTTTGCTGGAACATTACTACCCATTAGACAGAGTAAGTTTGGCAATTAATCCAGCTGCAATGCGCTACGCTGGGCCTCGTGAGGCAATATTCCATGCTTTAGTCCGTAAAAACTACGGCTGTACTCACTTCATCGTCGGACGAGATCATGCTGGTGTCGGTGACTATTACGGCACTTATGATGCACAGTATATCTTTGATGAATTTGCCCCAGGTGAATTGGGCATTGTGCCGATGAAATTTGAACACGCTTTCTACTGCACCCGCACTAAGCAGATGGCAACATCTAAAACCAGTCCCAGCAGGCCAGAAGAACGCATTCATCTATCGGGGACAAAAGTTAGGGAAATGTTGCGGCGCGGCGAGTTACCTCCACCAGAATTTTCTCGTCCAGAGGTAGCAGCAGAGTTGGCACGGGCAATGCGAATAGAAGTACCTGTTTAGGGAATTGGGGATTGGGCAAAACAGTTCCGTTAGCGGTAGCAGGGCGTTTAGCCCGTGCTGAGTGAGGAGTGAAGAGTTAGGAGTTGCGAATTCTCCCCCTGCTCCCTTGCCCCCTGCCCCTCCGCTCCCCACACTTTTGTAACTTTACAATACAGAGTTCAGCCCTGTAAGCTGCTAGCTAATGGGCTTAGGGCTGATAGCTAATTATGAAACGCCGCACGTTTTTACATAAAATTGGCTCAATACTCGCGGTATTGGGAGTAACGGAAGCTGAGTGGTTGACTTTAGGAAATCGCTATTATCAGGCTTTGGCACAACCCAACTCGCGCAAGTTGGCATTGTTAATAGGTATTAACCAATACTCCAAAATCCAAAACCTCAGTGGTTGTCTCACAGATGTAGAACTGCAAAGAGAACTTTTGATTAACCGCTTTGGTTTTCAAGGGTCAGATATTCTAACCTTAACTGAGGAACAAGCCAGCAGGGAATTCATTGAGGCGGCTTTTGCGGATCATCTGGGCAAACAAGCTAAACCTGGTGATATAACTTTTTTCCACTTTAGTGGTTATGGCACTCGTGTCAAATTGGAAACATCGCCAGATACAATGCAAAATGCTTTGGTGCCGACAAATGTGATTCAAAATCCACAAGATGACAAAATAGTCAACTATATATTAGAAGAAACTCTACTGCTATTATTGCGATCGCTCTCCACAGACCGAGTAACAGCAGTATTGGATACTAGCTATGATGCTCCTAACACAGTAATAGGATTAAAAACTCGCGCCCTTCAGGAGTCGGTAGCAAAGCTAGCAACAGAAGAACTCGACTTTCTCAAACAACTTCAAACTCAGAAATCCAACACTCCGATTGTTTTAGCAGCTACCTCAGAACCAAAGCAGCCAGCAAGAGAAGGTCTTTTTTCTGGTTTTAGTGCTGGGTTATTCACCTATGCCTTGACGCAGTATTTGTGGGAATTCACGCCAGCCACCAAAATTCAAGTCGCCCTTTCCCAAGTGGAAAATTCTCTATATAAATTAGGTAGTAAACAGCAACCAACGTTATTAAGTAGTCAGAAAAATCCAGATATAACGTCTCTACAGCCAGACGGTATCATTGGTGCAGAAGGCGCAGTGAGTGATATTGAACAAGACGGTAAAACTGTGCATCTGTGGTTAGGAGGATTACCGCCACAAGTGCTGCTATACTACGGAGTGAATTCTAGATTTACCCTACAGACAAAAGAGCAATTAGTATTGCGATCGCGTACTGGATTAAAAGCAAAAGCCCAAATTTCCAAAATTGAAGGTGCAAATCCCCTACAAATCGGGCAACTCGTCCAAGAAGCAGTCCGAGTTTTACCCCGAAATATTAATTTAACAATAGCTTTCGATACTGGATTAGAAAGAATTGAGCGGGTAGACGCTACAAGCGCCTTTGCGGGATTTTCCCATGTATCTACCGTAGTTGCAGGTGAAAAACCAGCTGATTATGTATTTGCCAAGCTACAGGAAACTCCTAGTCGTTATGGTCTATTTTCTCTTGGTGGCGAATTAATTTCCAATACCACAGGCGAAGTAGGAGAAGCAGTAAAATCAACAGTCCAAAGGTTAGCGCCAAAATTATCAACTTTGCTAGCAGCCAAGTTATGGCGACTCACAGAAAATCAAGGTTCTTCCCGCTTGGCTCTTAAGGCAACCTTAGAAATAATTAATAATATATCGCCTCGTGTCGTTATGCAGCGCGAAACAGTACGAGGTTTCAAAACTGAAACTTCGATTCAAAAATCAGCACAGACGCGATTAATTGCGTCTCTCCCCACTCCCATTGTGCCTATCGGTAGTCGAATGCAATATCGAGTGGAAAATCAGAGCGATCGCCCAGTATATTTAATCTTGCTGGGATTAAACAATAATCATACAGCAGTTGCCTTCTACTCTTGGGAAACTCCCCAGGAACCAAACACTACGGACACCAAACCTATCCTCCAAGAAATCGTCATCGCCCCAGGTGAAAGCCTCACCCTACCCCAAAATACTGCTTCCCAATGGATGATTTCAGGGCCAGCTTCTGAGTGCGAACAACAACTGATTTTTAGTACTACACCCTTTAGCGAAACTCTCGCCGCCTTGAATACTGCTAAATATTCCACAGCCGAACAACGGACGATTGGCCTATTGTTAAATCCTTTAGACGTTGCACAAGCCTTGCTACAAGACTTGCATAACGCCAGTCCCCTGAAAACGGAGATGAACGGCACAGCAGTTGACTCATATATCTGGGATGTAAATAATTGGGCAAGTCTTAGCTTTAGTTTTCAAGTAGTGTAAATATGGAACTCAGGAATTTAGTTGTGTATATAACTATGGGTTCTGTGTTAACACTTAATAGAGTTTCATGAAAATCAAGAATCGGGTAGGGTTAGCGTTCTCACTTCTCTTACTATCTGCCAATGTTGCTACCGCCCAACCAAAGCCAACTGACTTGCCCAATCCGACAATTTCAACTCAGCAGCAAAAGCAACTAGAAAAACTACAACAAGAGAAAGAAATACGCGATCGCGTTCAATCTGAAGTAGATCGGGCTTTTGGTCATAGCACAACTTTACTCAACATTTTGCTAATCGTATTAACTTTTTTGCCAATCTTAGCGGCGGCTGGTGTTTGGTTGCTACGTCGTAGTGTAGTTAGCGAATTAGTAACTGAAACAAAGCAACAATTAGAGACAGAAGTTAAAACACAACTAGAAAAAGAAGTCGCGGCAGAGGTAAAAAAACAAACAGAAGATTTTAAGCAAGAACTAGAAATATTAAAGTCCGACTTTTTAGGGCAATTATCCCAATTAAATAATCTATTTTTAGATGCTCAAAACCAAAAAGAGCTAATTCTTCAGCAACTTTCTGGATTAACACCTTCCCCATCATTAACACAAGATTATGTTCACCCAGAAATTCAGCAAAAAATCCAAGAATTAACAACACAGCTAGAAATACTCAAGGCTGGAAATACTCATTTATTTTTTACTGCTAATGATTATCTCAAACAAGGAGATGCTTTATTTTTTGAAGGTCGATATGAAGATTCATTAGCCTGCTATGAACAAGTTATTCAAAGAGAACCTAACTCTTTTCTTGCTTGGATAAATCACGGTTGGGCACTGAGAAGATTAGGGCGTTATTCAAAAGCGTTATTATCCTATCAAAAAGCAATTGCTATCCAATCAGATAACTATATAGCTTGGTTTGGATGCGGTAATTCATTTAGAAAACTACAACGACATGATGAAGCGATCGCTTCTTATGAGAGAGCCTTAGAACTTCAGCCTGAATTTCATTGGGCTTGGTGCCATAAAGCCCGTTGTCATGCCTTAAAAAACGATCGTGATTTAGCTATTGAAAGTTTGACACAGGCAATTAAATTAAGAGGTGAACAACATCGAGAGTTAGCAAAAACTAATTCTGACTTTGATTTAATTCGAGGAGATGAACGGTTTAAGAAAATACTTGCAGGTTAGATTTTGCGCCTCCCATCTCTTTGTTTGGTTACTGTTCTAGTCTTTGGATGTTACATTAGTGCCTCTGTACTGGCTAGCATTCAAGATAAAACATCTCAAGCAATTTTTGATACTAGTATAAATTAAAGCTTTTTATGACTTTAGTTGTACTCCTATTGATTGTCCTATGTGTTCAAATTGACTATTTTGCTCATAAAGGATGAATTTTAAACCATAAAATATCTCAACTGAATTCAGTCGCCAGCAGGATGAGACTCAGCACAATATTTTTTACACTAATAAAGTTATAAACAACTTGGAAACAGAATATGCCTCTTCATAAACTTGAACATTTTGATCCAAACTATCGAGAAACTTTTGGTGGAGACGACGTTAAATCACTGGTTCTTTATACTGAGGGGGGAGACAGAGTTGGCTCAGTTGCTGATGTTTTAGTTGATGATGATGGTCATTTTCGATATTTAGTTATTGATACAACCGGAGATTTTTCCGGTAAAAAAATCTTACTACCAATTGGTCTTTCGCGGATTGATTATCCTGCAAAACGTGTCTATGTTGATGGATTAAGCAAACAACAAGTAGAAAGTTTAGTTGAGTACAAAGAAGACACAATCTTTGATCACGATTACGAAGAAAAGGTACGTAGTGGATTTCGTTCTCCAACTAGCGGTGTAACTTATGATCGCAATACATACAATTATCAGATGGAACCAGCTTTATACGGAGTGAATGAGCAATCTCATCAAACTTTCAAACTCTATGAAGAACGATTGATTGCAAATAAACAGCGCATCAAAACCGGAGAAGTAACGGTTGGTAAACATATTGAAACAGATACTGCAAGTGTTACAGTACCTATTCAAAAAGAACGGGTTGTAATTGAGCGAGTTGTGCCAACAGAAGCAGGAAATGTTGTAGATTCCAATGAACTTAAGTTTCAAGAAGGTGAGGTTGCACGCATAGAAGTGTACGAAGAAACGCCTGATATACGTAAAGAAACTTTTGTGCGTGAAGAAGTTCGAATCAAGAAAGTCGTAGAAAGGGATACAGTGGAAGCACAAGATACCATTCGTCGAGAAGAGTTAGATGTTGATACTGCGGGTAATTTAAATGTGAATGAACATGGCAGTAATACACATGGAGCTATTTAAGGGGATTAGATTTTTTAAAGGTTGTAGAGATGGGGTATGTTAGCATAGCAGAGCATTTGCGCTAGAGGTAAGTTTGTATTCTCTACAGCATTTTAATTACAACCAAAATTCCTAACTCGTTAAATCTGTTTGCTGGAAATTTGCAGTGTTTATATCCCCGATTTTTTAAAGAAATTGGGGATATAATCTTTTTTAAATCATTATTCATTTAGAACTACTTTTATCTGCCATAAAGAAAAAACAACTATAACCTTTGGTTATTTAACTATTGAAATACTTCATTCGACAGAAGGATGTAAACAAGTAAATAAATTCTTATCATAATTGCTATGAATTGAAAAGAAAAATATTGAGGTTAAATAATAATGGTACTCTACAAATTAGAAGATTTTGAGCCTAACTATCGGGATGCTTTTGAAGGTCACGATATTAATGGGCTTGGAGTTTATACACAAGGAACTGATGAAAAGATTGGCACTGTCAGCGATGTTTTAGTTGACGATGAAGGCCATTTTCGCTATCTAGTTGTTGACTTAGGCTTCTGGATTTTTGGTAAAAAAGTATTACTACCAATTGGTCGTGCCCGTATTGACTATGACGTTGATCGCGTATACACAATTGGCTTAACTAGAGAGCAAGCAGAAGATTTACCTGAGTTCAATGAACGCCAAACCCTTGATTACGACTATGAAGAACGGGTGCGTGGAGTATATCGCCAACCCATAGACAATACCCTTCCTGTAGATACTTCAGCAGCATTAGATCCTTTAGCGGCACCTGTAGCCTCATTGGGCGCAACACCCACTTCCGCCCGTGATGATTATAGTTACGAACGTGAGCCTTCTTTATTTGGGTTAAATGAGCAAGATCATCAAACTCTGAGATTGTATGAAGAGCGGCTCATTGCCAGTAAACGCCGCCAAAAAACTGGGGAAGTATCCATTGGCAAGCGTGTTGAAACTGAGACTGCACGGGTTGCAGTGCCAATAGAAAGAGAGCGAGTTGTGATTGAACGTGTCACTCCAGCAGATGCAGGTACTGCTGTCTCTGGGCGCGAAGCAGATTTCCGTGAAGGCGAAGTTGCTCGTCTAGAAATCCACGAAGAAACTGCTGATATTCGCAAAGAAGCATTTTTGCGTGAAGAAGTCAGAGTTAGAAAAGTGGTAGATCAAGACACAGTTGAAACGCAAGAAACCGTGCGTCGTGAAGAGCTAGATGTAAATTCTGGTAATCTTCCCATTGAAGAACGCTAACGAAACATAGTCATTAGCTATTACCTAATGACTAATAATTAATTCGACACAGTACAGGTGAGGCTGTTGAATTAGCTTTACCTGTGCTTCCAATAGCTGAGAATGAGCAATACATTTAATTTAGCTAAGTAAAAAGCAGTTCATAAACTTTGCATATTATGAATAGCCAACCGATGACAAAAAACATTGGAGAGGCAAACGGTGTTTCTGGCACTAACACCTCAATAGCAGATTTGAAAAAGAAGGTGAAGAATTTTGCTGTGTTCGATAACCAAGGTCAGCTAGTAGGAGTCGTTCATGATTTAATTGTGGATGCTAATAGGCGGTTAAACCTAGTTATCTCAAACCAGGTCAATCAACAAACTCTAGAATATGGCGAGCAGTTAGCCGATAAACATCCTTCTATATTTCGATTGCAGAGCCAGAGAATAAAAAAAATCGACAAGCCGACTAAATCTGTTTTCATAGACTTCAACAAATCAGAAATCGAGTATATGCCTGAATATTCAGAAGCAGAAAAACCAGGCGATGTCTACGAGGGCTTACGCTTAAGCAACTCAACAGAGCAATTGGTTAATAATCAAACTACAAGTAGCGTAGTTGAGCCAGTGAATTTAGAAGAGGTCAGCGAAGAACAGATTATTCGTCTACTAGAAGAACGACTAGTTGTCGAAAGCAGTAAGCGAAAAGTTGGTGAGGTGGTTGTTCGCAAAGTCATCGAAACCCAGATGATCCAAGTTCCTGTCCGGCGTGAAAAGCTGATTGTGGAACAAATTAGCCCAGAACACAAACAACTCGCAGAAATTGATTTAGGTCAAGAGGAAATTGCTAATGTTGACTTGACCGGAGTAGAAAGACTCGAAGGTACATATTTTGAAAGCGGTTTAACAATAAGCGGCGAATTTAACTCACCGAAAACTGCTAGTTTATTGTTGAATGCGATCGCACTAGAGCAAAATCACGGCTGCAAGCAGGTGCGTGTTACCATAGCCGTTGAAGATGAGTCACACAAGAATAAATACCAGGAGTGGTTTGATCGCTGTTCAAAAGATCAATCACCCAAGCCGTAAAAATAAGTTTCTAGCAGATAAAGTTAGTAGGATGGGCATTTCCCATCCTATTTTTTTGCTGATTTAATAACTTCAGCCCGGAGAGTGTCAAAATACTAAGCAGTTGCCGTTCTTTTGGCTACTTGCTATGAAACTTCGACTGAAAAGATTTTCACGGAAGAAACAACAGCGTCTGATCCCACCTATTCAGATTCAAGTTAAAAATGGAAAATTGGAGATTATCGGTATGGGTGCATGGCATTCTTACTGGCGCGATCCCTACCATTTGCTGTTAACGATTCCCTGGGCTGGCTTTATATTCCTAATTTGTACTTTCTATATAACTATTAATGCTCTATTTGCGATCGCCTACTTGATAGGAGGAGATTGTATTGCTAACGCCCGTCCAGGCTCTTTTTTAGATGTCTTTTTCTTTAGCGTGCAAACCCTAGCATCCATCGGCTATGGGGCGATGTATCCTAAAACAACTTACGCCAACATTATTGTCACCATTGAAGCAATGATCGGTTTGGTGGGAATTGCTGTGATGACGGGGCTAGCCTTTGCTCGATTCTCTCGACCTACAGCTAGGGTGCTTTTTAGTCGTGTTGCTGTAATTACACCTCATGATGCAATGCCGACTCTCATATTTCGCACCGCTAATCAGCGTCGCAATATAATTTTAGAGGCGCAGATGCGAGTCTACTTAATGCGCGACGAAATAACTCTAGAAGGGCAATTTATGCGTCGGTTCTACGATCTCAAACTGTTAAGGAACCAAACACCTAGCTTCACCTTAAGCTGGTCAGTGATGCATGTCATTGATGAGTTTAGTCCTCTATATGGGATGACACCAGAATCCTTAATCCAGACAAATACTATTTTGATTGTCTCTTTGAGTGGCATTGATGAAACGGTTGCACAGGTAGTCCATGCCCGTCATAGTTATGCTGCTAATGAAATTTTGTGGAATAATCAATTTGCCGATATCTTTTACAACGCACCTGATGGACATCGCTACATTGATTACAACCGCTTTCACGATGTTTTACCTTTAGATGAAATGCTTTAAATATCTGAAACTTACTCGGAAGTCTGATTGTCTGAGGATTGTAAGGCTTTAATGACGACTCGACCATTTTCAACTACAGTGCAATTTTTAACCATACTTTTGCTGTGGTTAACTGGTACATCCTGACACTGGTTTTGGTGGGAGATATTTTGCTCCTGTTGTTGGTTGAGGACGACAACACAACAGGCGGAGGGGGAAAAGGACATATAAAGTATTTTGATCTCTATATCTATTATCGCGCTACTGATGATGTTTGGCTGAAAAATTTGCTAACCATCTGCTTTGATTAAACCAATTAAATATGGCTCCAATAAATAAAAAGCGCCCTCCATCATTGGAGGGCGCTTTTTATTTAGCTAATCTTCAGAATTAACCGTTGATAGCAGGAGCAGTCATTGCTACAGGAGTAATTTCACCAGCAGCTAAGTCTAGGGGGAAGTTGTGAGCGTTACGCTCGTGCATTACTTCCATACCCAAGTTAGCGCGGTTGATTACGTCTGCCCAGGTGCTGATAACGCGACCTTGAGAGTCAATGATTGATTGGTTGAAGTTGAAACCGTTCAGGTTGAATGCCATCGTGCTGATACCCAAAGCGGTGAACCAGATACCGACGACAGGCCAAGCTGCTAAGAAGAAGTGCAGTGAACGGCTGTTGTTGAAGGAAGCGTATTGGAAGATCAAACGACCGAAGTAACCGTGGGCTGCAACGATGTTGTAGGTTTCTTCTTCTTGACCGAATTTGTAACCGTAGTTTTGGGACTCGGTTTCGGTGGTTTCACGAACTAGTGAACTTGTTACTAGTGAACCGTGCATTGCAGAGAACAAGGAACCGCCGAATACACCAGCCACACCTAACATATGGAAGGGGTGCATCAAGATGTTGTGTTCTGCTTGGAACACAATCATGAAGTTGAAGGTTCCAGAGATACCCAAAGGCATACCATCTGAGAAAGAACCTTGACCGATTGGGTAGATCAAGAATACTGCGGTAGCAGAAGCCAAAGGTGCGCTGTAAGCTACGCAAATCCAAGGACGCATACCTAAGCGGTAAGAAAGTTCCCACTGACGACCGAGGTAGCAAGCGCAACCGATCAAGAAGTGGAAAACTACCAACTGGTAAGGACCACCGTTGTACAACCACTCATCTAAGGAAGCAGCTTCCCAGATTGGGTAGAAGTGCAAGCCAATAGCGTTGGAGGAAGGAACTACTGCACCAGAGATGATGTTGTTTCCGTAGATCAAAGAACCTGCGACTGGTTCACGGATACCATCAATGTCTACTGGAGGTGCTGCGATGAAGGCAATTACGAAGCAAGCAGTAGCTGCTAGTAGGGTTGGGATCATCAGTACACCAAACCAACCAACATATATACGGTTGTCAGTGCTGGTAATCCACTCGCAAAAGCGATCCCAAACGTTAGCGCCAGAGCGCCGTTGTAAGGTTGTGGTCATTGTTTTATAAGTGCTATTTTTTGTTAAAAATGGAACAAGCAGATTTTGTTTGTGCCTGTTGAATTACAGTCTACATGAAATTACTTGGACGCGATCTTTGGCTTAATATTCTGTAATAGAATTCTTTAACAAGATCGTCGAAATGTAAAGTTTTTCTACTATAAATAATAGTGATAAAAGTAAGCGATTAAAGCTTTCTAAGCTATTGCAAAATTACAGCAGTTTTCCATCAAACCCGCCACAAAAATAAATCCTAAAACAAAGCCCAGTATTGCTTTTAGTTGTGGCACGTTTGATTGTAATTCGCTGTAAACTGATCGCCTAGTTTATTATCTTTACATTCTGTTACAAATAGCCAGGCTGAACTGTAACGAAATAATAAGTTGTATATTGTCTTATGTTGCTGTTGATCGTTTGTAAAAACTTAAAAATCAAAGTAGATATATGGCAAACTGCCTTCAGGAGCTAATAACCAAACAGCGTAGAAACATAGAGGGACAAAGACAAGCTTAATGGGCCAGTTAAACTCTAACTTCAGTAGTCGGTTAAAAGCATAGACTAGAGCCATCATGGCCCCTAGAGTTACAAGCACCCAAGTGAGTTGATATTGGCTGATGTTTAAAGCATCTACATAGACCTTTTGAGCAAACTGGGCATCAGCAGGATAACCCCAAAGGTGTCGAATTACTAAAGAAGAGTCTGCGATATTCGGTAGACGGAACCAAATCCAAGAAGTAAAAACCATCAGTTGGGTCAAGAACCAAGCGACGAAGATACCTAGAGGATTTTGCCAGAATTGCTCCAGATTTTCAAAGCGATCGCTCATAGCATCTGTAAGTCGATGAACCACTAAGGCTAACCCGTGCAATATGCCCCAAACTACATAACCCAAAGCAGCCCCGTGCCAGATACCAGCGATTAGCATCACAGTAAATAAATTCCAGCAGGTGCGGACTAAACCCCGACGTGAACCACCCAAAGGAAAGTAGACATAGTTACGTAGCCAATCTCCAAGAGTGATATGCCAGCGCCGCCAAAATTCTCCAATACTGGTGCTGAAGTAGGGAAAGTCAAAATTTTCAGGTAGAACCAAGCCGAAAAGTAAGGCACTTCCACGGGCAATATCCACATAACCGTTGAAATCTAGATATAACTGCAAACCGTAAGCGAATGTTGCTAACCAGAGATCGGTACTACCGGCCCGTTGTAAGTTACCAAAGCATAAATCGACAAAAATTCCCAGGTGATCTGCAAAAATGCCTTTTTTGACTGCACCTCTAGCAATTAACCACAGTGCCTCTGCTACTCTATCGGCACTGGGAAAGTCTAGCGTATTGAATTGATTCGCTAAGTTGTGGTAGCGCGTAATCGGGCCGGAAATTAGTTTGGCGAAAAATAATTTATAGGTGGCAAATTTAAGAAACTGATCGGTAGCAGGCGCACCACGATAGACATCTATTAAATAGGCAATACACTCAAAGGTGAAAAATGAAATTCCCAAAGGTGCAATCAATTTAAAAGAGCTATCTGGTGAGTTTGCTTGGATATTGAAAACAAACTTAAATAGAGGGGTTAGATACTTAAAAGCTAATAATAGTAAAACATTGAGAGCTATACCCAGCCACAAAACTTTTAGACGACGGCGATTCCAGTCACCTTGGGCAAATTGCCACTCTTCATTAGAAATTTGCCAGTCCAGAGAATGTTTTCCTGGTGATGTATTTTTTCCAATCTCTAGTCCCAAACGGAAATTGATAAACGTCAATGCTAATAGCAATGGTATGTACTGGATATGCAAAGATGCGTAGAAAACCAAACTGGCAATTAGCAGCGTCCATAATCGTAATTTCTGTTGTGCTAAAGACCAGTAAATTCCTAAAACACTCAATAAGAAAAGACCATAGAAAATTGATATAAAGTTCATTTTTTAGTCATTTGTTATTTGTCATTTGTCATTTGTCATTGGGCATGGGGCATTGGGCATTAATTATTCTCTTTGTCCCCTTGTCCCCTTGTCCCCTTGTCCCCCTTGCCTCCTCTGCTCCCCTACTCCCCTACTCCCCACTTACCTACTTCACTGGCCAAGGAATCATCGGGTCATTAGCCAGCTTTTTAGAGACTTCGTATGCTCCAAAGCGGTTGAGGTGGCTGGGATCGGAGAAGTAGTCATGTGCTTTGGGCCACTTTTGGCTTAGATCCCGATAAATAAAGTTGGGATTAGTAGCTAGACGCAACATATATTGCTGAAATTGTTGCTCATATTGTCTACGCACTGGATCTAAATAATCTGCCGTGAGAGGCATATTGACAAACACTAAGGAAATTTTCTGAGACTGAGTAAACTGAAGCACTTCTTGAAGAGCAGCATCTTGCTGTCCTTCTACTTGGAAAGATTTATAGTCATTGTCGTAATTTCCGGTAACTCTAGAATGTTTTTGATAGTATCTAGCAGGATTGAAGCGAATAGACAAAGGTAAAAAGCCATCAAAATCAACTGCTTGCTGGGAAATACTCTCATCTGAAGTTCCGTCTGTTAGCTGTTTTTGTGATGCAACTGTCTGATTATGACCAAATATAAGCAATTGTTTTTGCAATAAGCCTTTAATTTGGTCGCGGTTTTGATAGCTAGCAGAAAGAGATGCTAAACCCTGATTTAACGAATCATTGACAGCTTGATATGTGCTAATCTCCTGTTTTTCTTCTTTTACCTTCTCTTCTGGTGAATTTTCCTGATTTTCGGGCGATTCGCTGCTATTTGCTATTTTTGGGTTTTTTTGAAATGCTTGCTTATAACCAGCTGATGCAGCGATGGATTTAAAGGTAATGTCTTCACGCCCACCATTGAAAGCACGGGCCCCATCTGCCCAGAGAATTATTTTAGGCAGTTCTGATGGTTCCAGCACGTGACGAAGCACAAAGTCTACAACTTGTGCCGTAGCACCGTTGATCCCAAAGTTAAACACGTCAATATTTGGATATCCCTGAGTCGCTAAAGCTTTAGAAAGTGCTGCTGGATCTACTCCTCTGAGGGCGCGGGAGGAGCCAATAATTAACACATCGGGCGGTGTACCAGTTCTCGCTAAACGCTGTTTATAGAGTGCTAGTTGCTCATCTAACTGCCTAACATTGAAACTTGGCATCTGCGATCGCGCTGCTAAAAGAATAGCTGTTGCGGTTGCTTTTTCTTTCAGTGGTGCAGCTGCCAAATTCTTTGTCGAAGTATCATCACTTTGAGTAAACTCAGAAGCATTAAATACAGAACTCTGATTTGCAGGAGATTTTATTTTAGAACTGCTGCTAAAAAATACCGTTTTCTCACTCTGAGTTTTTTCAGATGTTAAAGATGCCTTTTGTCCAGATGATGAAGGTAAAACACTGGCCACTTTGGGCAAACTCGGTTTATTCTGTGCAGTAATGCGACCCAATACCCAATCAGTTTGGAGAGTGAGTAATAATCCCAGTGTCCCCCAAACTAGAGCAATCTTAAGTGCTTGATCGTCAGGATTTTCTTCTGCTAACTCGTGGCTTTCGGTAAATAGCTGGCTTTTTAACAGGAACTTTTTCGCGGTTGCACTCGCCGTTGCTATCCAATCTCGCGCTACTTCTGTTACAAAACTTTGAACTTCTTCTGTTGTTAAGTCTGGGCGCAAAATTGGTTCACTAGTCTCAGAGGGGATCAAATCATCTACGTATTTAGAAGTGGCAGCGAATTCTGGTGTTGCCTCTGGTACTAAACGTTGGCGATGTTCAAGATCAACGCCATAGTGCCAAAAAGGTTCTTTATTCCCAGCCCGGCGACCGTATATACGTATTCCCATAATACCGGGAATTTTCAAATGACGGATAAACTGCGTAATTTTACTTGCTACTTGTTGACGACCTGGACAAACAGGCGCATCACACATAATGTGTAGTAAATCATTTTTATTCAGTAAGAGGACGCGAATTCCACCTGTCAATAAACGCCAATCTAGGTCAGGATTGAGTAAACGCTCCAGTAAAAATGTGATAGCTGGTTCATCGCCAGTATTAGCTAAATCTAGCGGTGATGTGGCAAAGGCGGGATGGTTTGTGGCAGGTAAAGCTAGCCAATCAATCCAAGTGGGTTGCTTATCGCCTGCTTTTTGCCCGTAGATGGTGGCGGCGAGAATGCCTTGAGGTGCGATCGCTTCTAAATGGGGTACAATCGCCTCCAAACACGTTGTTTTGTCTGGGATTGGCGCAGTTCCTAAAGGATCAAAAGCTGGCGTACAAAAAATATGTAGGGTCGATTCTTTCAGAGAAGCTTGGACAGCAACTTTTAATCCTGACAATACCTCAGTTAATAGCCGAGCGATCGCTTGGATATCACCCCAACGCGCCCATTCTTTCAGCATTACCTCTGATGGTGTCAAATCGACACGCAGCAACCAATCAGGGGCAGTTTCGCCGCTCACTTGGGAAACAATTACGGCATCTTGGTAGCCGGAAAGTTTGAGATAACGCAACTTCTCTGCTATTGGTTCCGCAAGCAATGAGGCATCAGGGCTATAACTCGACTGGCAAAATATCCACAGGCGATTTTCTTCCGACTCAGAGTTCTTTGACTGATATGGCTTAATCTTTGCCTTTACCGATACACCTAACGTACTCAGAGTTTCACTGAGATATCTAGCGATCGCCTCTGGGTTCCCTTGGCGTGCCAAACTTTCGTTAGAGACAATTAGCGCCCCACCCGACTGTTTTGATTTTTCCGCATCTGCTAGCAAGGCTTGCTCCACTTGCTCCAGATGCTTATCTATTTGATTCAAGTAAACCCGATGGCACCATTTGGGGCGCTGTTCCCCTTTTCTTCGGCCATAGACAAATACTTGATATATTGAGGTTTGTTCGCTGCTTGTGAGGATATCTAAGTTTGTTTGCTGTAATGCTTGCAGCAAATCAGACAAAGTACGCCAACGCTGCGGACATTCAGTACCTTCACAAAGAATATGAAGGTCATTTCCCCGTAACCGGACTTTCACCCCGAAAGTGTTAATCCCTGTGGCTTGGCTTACCCATTGCACTAAGGATTGCTGGCGATCTGGTAATACTGTTTTCATGGGAAGTTAACTTTACAGGAAGCGATGGTTGGGGGATAGTGCCTGCACTTGTAAACTAGAACCATAGGTCTATCACACTCTGACGTTTTTTTTTAACAATTTTGTTACCTTCGTAGCTTACAAAATCGGCCAAGATAGTCTTGTACAGGTTGTAAGTCTGACTAATATTGAGTTTTGCGTTTATTTTACTAATAGGGAGTCATAAATCAGAAGTTAGGAGTTAGGAGAGACGCGATTCATCGCGTACAAGGAGCCAGGAGTCAGAATAATTCTATATGACTGGCTAATGACTTGTCCTTTAAAGCTAGACTTGTGTTTCATTGTGCTAACGCCCCTAATAGGTGAAATAACCAACAAGCTTATCTCATTTCAACTCCATCCCTCGATTGTTGGATTCATCCTAATTCCTAAGTAAGTTGGCGCAAAAAAACCAAGTATATTACGAAACGTAAATAGGTTTAAAACCCTTACCAATGACCAATGACAAATGACTCCTAAATCAATTCCCATAACCAAAAATTAGCAATGCCTCCTGCCAACCAAGAACCCTCAACTAACCCGCCATCCCATCTCGATTTATTTACCATTCCCCAATCGTTCCTTTTACAAATAGGTACAGCGTCTATATTACTGCTGCTCATTACCGGAAAAACCACCGTAAGGGCACTAGAAAGCATAGGGGAAGCCAGTGAAGAATTGTTTCGAGGCGATCGCCTACCTATTCTCGACTTCCCAGAGGAGCGCAAAACTAATCAAACTTAGAAAATATACATCAAATAATTATTTGCTCAGGAATAACCCGATGAGCATTCAGTAGAAAACCTAGAAGCGTCAACAGTAATTAGCTTTACAAGATAGAGAATATGGGTTCCCTTTTATACTCTTCGTCTCAAACTGCGGATATATACCCGGTGTCGGAATTATTTTTGCGTCATCGTCTCCAGGTAGTGGAAGAATTGTGGGAGTCTGTTCTCCGGCAAGAATGCGGTCAAAACATGGTAGACTTGTTGCGGCAGTTGCGCGATTTGTGTTCGCCAGAAGGACAGGCAACAAATGACCAAGCATCCTCAGCCGTCAAATTAATTGAACAACTAAATATCAACGAAGCAATTCGCGCGGCTCGTGCTTTCGCTCTGTATTTTCAGTTGATTAACATCATTGAGCAGGAATACGAGCAAAGGCAGCAACTAAGCCGCTATGAGGCAGAAACAGAGCCTACAGACGCAGAAAGAGCATCTAATGTCAATTACTCGTCCAATCAAAGAGAAGATGATGCGCCTGTTAGCAAGGGAATAGCAGCAGAATTACTGGCAAAGAATTATCTAGAAAAAGCGCAAGTCAAACCAAAAGGGACTTTCGCTGCTTTGTTTCCCTATTTATTCAAACAGAATGTACCACCCCAGCAGATTCAACGTCTCATTGCTCATCTGGATGTACGCTTAGTTTTCACAGCGCACCCGACGGAAATTGTTCGTCATACCATCCGGGATAAGCAGCGACAAGTGGTGCAACTCTTACAAAAACTGGATTCCTTAGAAAACCATGCTGGTGGTACAGGTGGCGGATATGCTTGGGAAGCAGCAGATGTCCGCGAACAATTGCTTGAAGAAATTCGCCTCTGGTGGCGCACCGACGAACTTCACCAGTTCAAACCTACCGTGCTAGATGAGGTAGATTATGCCCTACACTACTTCCAAGAAGTTTTATTTGATGGCATTCCTCAACTTTATAAACGTTTCAAACATACACTATCTAATACCTTTCCTTGGCTAGAACCACCAAGTAAAAACTTTTGTTCTTTTGGCTCTTGGGTAGGCTCAGACAGGGATGGGAACCCATCAGTTACACCAGAAGTCACCTGGCAAACAGCTTGCTATCAGCGCAAAATGGTGCTGGGGAGATATATTCAGTCAGTTAAAAATCTGATTGAATTGTTGAGTGTGTCGATGCACTGGAGTGATGTCTTACCAGATTTGCTGGAATCTCTAGAGTTAGATCAGTCCCAGTTGAGTGAGGTATATGATGCCCTGGCGCTACGTTATCGGCAAGAACCCTATCGGCTGAAACTCGCTTATGTACTCAAACGGCTAGAAAATACTCGCGATCGCAATCTAGCTTTGTACAATCGGGAAACGCCAAAAAATCAAGATAGTCCCCTGTATCGTTCAGGAGACGATTTTTTAGCAGAACTGCGGATGATTCAGCGTAACTTGACAGAAACAGGTTTAAGCTGTCGAGAATTAGAAAATCTCATCTGTCAGGTAGAAATTTTTGGTTTTAACTTGACACAGCTAGATATCCGTCAAGAATCATCCCGCCATGCTGATGCGCTGGATGAGATTCTACAATACCTGCAAATATTACCTCAACCTTACAACGAACTATCTGAGGAGCAAAAAGTTGCTTGGCTCACAGGAGAACTGCAAACCCGCAGGCCGTTAATTCCAGCAGAATTACCATTTTCTGAAAAAACCAACGATGTCATTGAAACTTTTCGCGTCGTGCGATCGCTCCAACAAGAATTTGGTCTAAATATCTGCCAAACTTACATTATCAGTATGTGCCGCGACGTGAGCGACGTGCTAGAAGTACTACTGTTAGCCAAAGAAGCCAGACTTTTTGACCCCGCCACAGCCGTGGGAACCATTCAAGTTGTCCCCTTATTTGAAACAGTAGAAGACTTACAACGCTCCAGAAGCGTCATGCGGAAACTGTTTAAACTCCCGTTATATCGTGCTTTGTTAGCTGGCGGCTACGAACAGGCAAAAGCAGAAGAAACCGATGAAAATTCATCCTCCCTTGCTCCCCCTGCTCCCTCTACCTCTCCCTCCTCGCCCTCCCCCCTCACGCCTAACTTGCAAGAAGTGATGCTGGGGTATTCTGACAGCAACAAAGACTCTGGTTTTTTAAGCAGCAACTGGGAAATTCATAAAGCCCAAAAATCACTGCAACAAATAGCAGAAGAATACGATATAAATTTGCGGATTTTCCACGGACGCGGCGGTTCTGTAGGGCGAGGTGGTGGCCCTGCTTACGAGGCGATTTTGGCTCAACCGGGTCATAGTATTAATGGGCGAATCAAGATTACCGAACAAGGAGAAGTTTTGGCTTCTAAATACTCCTTGTTGGACTTGGCTTTGTACCACATGGAAACCATCACCACTGCTGTGATTCAAGCTAGCCTGCTGCGGACAGGGTTTGATGATATTGAACCCTGGAATGAGATTATGGAAGAATTAGCAGCGCGATCGCGGCAACATTATCGGGCTTTAATCTACGAACAGCCTGATTTTGTTGACTTCTTCCACCAAGTAACTCCCATTGAAGAAATTAGCCAGCTACAAATTAGTTCTCGTCCAGCCCGTCGTCCATCTGGTAAGAAAGATTTAAGCAGTCTAAGAGCTATTCCTTGGGTATTTAGCTGGACACAAACCCGCTTTTTGCTTCCTTCCTGGTACGGCGTTGGCACAGCTTTACAAGAGTTTTTGAACGCAGAACCAGAAGAACACTTGAAATTAATGCGCTACTTTTACGTTAAGTGGCCCTTTTTCAAGATGGTGATTTCTAAAGCCGAGATGACTTTGGCAAAAGTAGATATGCAAATGGCACATCACTACGTTCAGGAATTGTCACAATCAGAAGACCAAGTTCGTTTTGCCAAGGTTTTTGACCAAATTGCCAGCGAATTCTATCTCACAAGAGATTTGGTGTTAAAAATCACCGATCACAATCAACTGTTAGATGGCGATCCTGTCTTGCAACGATCTGTGCAGTTACGCAATGGCACAATTGTCCCCTTGGGATTTATCCAAGTTTCCCTGCTCAAGCGCCTACGCCAGTCTATGAATACTAATGCCACTTCTGGAGTCATCCATTCTCGTTACAGCAAAGGCGAGTTACTGCGAGGTGCATTGTTAACTATTAATGGAATTGCAGCCGGGATGAGAAATACGGGGTGATTGGGAATGGGGAATTGGGAATGGGGAATGGGGAATGGGGAAGCAGAAGAGTAGAGAGCAAAGGTGTAAAGATGTAAAATTTTTCATTCTCCCTAATTCTCAATTCCTAATGCCAATGATGAAAAACAGGATTTTTATTTGCACTTTTTTGGCGCTATTATCAGGTTTTTTTGGTGCTTATACCAGTGGGCAAATCACCATAATGCTGCATAGCCAAAAGTGCCAAAACCAATCTTGGGGTTTCCAGGTTATGTGCAACGCTTGGATGACACCAGGAGCAATATGGCAAGGTAGCACAACAGGACTATGGACAGGAACTATTTTAGGAGCATTTGTTGGGGGTTTGATAACACGACAAGCTCGTGATTAATCTCTTGACTATTCAATTAAACGTGAGTTCAACGAACCTCTCCCTGCCTTGAACTAAAGTTCAAGTCTTTCCCTCTCCGATTCGGAGAGGGAAGGTTTTGTGTAGTAAAACCAGGGAGCAATACTTTTTGGATAAACTCAACGGTTAGGGACTTGCGTGAAAATAAAGTACCAGTAAACCGAGTTTCGACTTCGCTCAACTCTCGATGGCTGAGGGTTGAGCGCAGTCGAAACCCGTCTGGTTGGGATACTATTAACCCGCATATCCCTTACTGGGGTTCGGTAAAGGTAAATTCAAACCCTTTTCCCCTTCCCCTTTCCCTTTCCCCCTTAACCGAAAAGTATTGAACCAAGGAGAGGTTTTTTGATTTAGACAATTGCAATTAAACCTCAGCAGGAGAAAGGTGTCAGCAAGGCTGGTAAAATCTACCCATAGCAAAGAAGAGCAAATCAAATCACTATGCCTACCGAAACTAACCCAGGGAATCAAACTACCACAGGTGCTGATGCTATTGATGAAGCGATCGCACAGGGAATTGATTTTGATGGTTCTCCGATTCCGCCTGCCAAATTAGAACTTTATGGTAAAGTCATGGCGCTAGAAGGCAATAGACAGCGCAGTGGCGTATCTAATACTATGCGATCGCGCATTGTGCGAATTGGTGCAAAGCACATTGCCCAAGCAGAACTTGACCAATTACTTGTAGATGCTGGTTTCGCACCCTTAAAAGAAAAAGAAATTGCCTTTTTCTATAGCGGCAAATAAATATAGAAGCCTAGCACAGTCAAGGCCCATATAATTCGCGGTTACACAAACAACACAAACAAGTAAAGTAACCGTGAAATTACTGTAAATAAACGAACTATTAACCCATCCATAACCTACCTGTTATCGACAATCCGGTAATCTAAATTCCTCACTGAAATGGCGTGGGCAAGGAGCTAATTCTCCAAAATGCGCTCACGATCCCAAAAAATTATTGAGGATTATAGATGATGGGAAAGGTTGGTTACTCAGTGTTTCAACGCATCACCACTGCGCGTTTGCTGCGTAAAATATGCTTACTGGCGCTGACTGTGCCGTTCCTAGCAAGTTCTGCAATCGGTTTGGCAACTGCCAACGAAAAGGAGTACGAGTACGAAGGTGAGAACGAGACATACGCTATCGGACTTTGGGGCGATATGCCCTACTCGGATCTTCAGGCGACAACGGGAGTCCCGAACCTCATTGCTGATATGAACGCGCAAAACCTGGCCTTTACTGTCCATGACGGTGACCTGAAGGCGGGCAACTCTACGCCCGGCTCAGTCACGCCAACCACTTGCAGTAATGAACTCTACACTCAGGCACTTGGCTACTTCAACTCCCTGAAGGCACCAGCAGCCTTTACCCCAGGCGATAACGATTGGACTGATTGCGATCGCCCCTCAAATGGTGGATTCAATTCACGCGAACGCCTCGACTACCAGCGTCAGGTATTCTTCAGCACAAAGTTTTCCCTGGGGCAGCGTCGGCTAGTCCAAGAGGTACAGACAACACCACTGTGTCTTGGTGCAACCGGTGCAGTGCCCTGTGTGGAGAATCGGCGCTGGACGGTTGGTAAGGTTACTTATGCAACACTCAATATTCAGGGTTCGTGCAACAACCTGTGTGACACTGCGCCTGACCCGCAAGAGTACGCAGCGCGAAACACAGCTAATATTGCATGGATGAAAGAAACTTTTCAAGTGGCTAAGAGACGCAATTCGGCTGCGGTCATGTTTATCTCTCAAGGCAATCCCGGGTGGGATCTGACCGACGGAACCAGAGCGCCTTTACGCGATCCAAAGACGCTGGCGCAAACCGATGGACAGCCTGATGGCTTCAAGGACTTTTTATTAGCGTTCCGCGATGAGGCGATCGCTTTCCGTAAACCGATTGCCTACGTGGATGGTGACTCGCACTACTACCGTGTTGACAAGCCATTTCTAGATGCTCAAGGCAGACGCATCGAGAACTTCACTCGTGTCGAGACATTTGGCGACAATGCAGCGAACGGTACCAACGATGTAAATTGGGTCAAAGTGACCGTAAATCCCCGTAGCCGAGAAGTGTTTTCTTATCAGCCACAGATTGTTCCCGGTAATCGAGTAGCGGTTCCTTCTCCTTAAACATAAAAGCCCAAAACTGCAATTTTGAGTTTTTACGGAATAATCCAAACCTTCATTTTCCGGTAGGGGCAATTCATGAATTGTCCCTACTGTGTGTAATTTTGCATAAGCCCTATCCTTTAACTCAGACATCCTAAATTGCCATCTGTATTTTGGCTTCTTCACTATTTTCCTAATCAGTTCAAAAACTGTATCTTCAGCAAGATATTGTCAACTTTCCCTTGCGTTTGAATTGGCACACAGCTATATGTACTTAAGTAACAGCTGAAAGACTTGGAGAACAAATGTCAGGAACTACGCCAAATTCAGAAATGTTATATCGAGTTCTCGGCAGTACAGGAGAGAAAGTTTCTGCAATTGGATTGGGTGGTTGGCACATCGGCTTAAAACACGTTGATGAGCAACTGGGTATCCGAATAGTTAGAGCAGCGATCGATCGCGGCATCACCTTTATGGATAACAGTTGGGATTACAACGGTGGAGTCAGCGAGATTCGCATGGGAAAAGCGCTGCGCGATCGCTACCGCGATAAAGTTTTCCTGATGACGAAAATCGATGGACGCTCTAAAAAAGCAGCAGCACAGCAGCTAGACGAATCACTCCAACGCCTGCAAGTTGATTGCATTGATCTCGTTCAGCACCACGAAATCCTTCGGTACGAAGACCCACATCGAGTTTTTGACGAAGAAGGAGCAAATGCTGCCTTAATTGAAGCAAAAGCAGCTGGCAAACTGCGATACATTGGTTTCACTGGACATAAAGATCCATCTGTTCATCTGCATACGCTGGAAGTCGCAGCCACTTACGGGTTTAAGTTTGATACAGTGCAAATGCCGCTCAATGTAATGGATGCCCACTACCGGAGCTTTGCGAAGCTGGTTGTGCCAGAACTGGTTAAACAAAACATTGGCGTGCTGGGAATGAAAAGCATGGCAAACGGTATTCTTTTACGGTCAAATACTGTAACGCCAATTGAGTGTTTACACTATGCTTTGAATCTGCCCACATCAGTTGTGATTACCGGAATTGACAGTATGGAGATTCTAGAGCAAGCCTTTGAAGCAGTGCGGACTTTCCAGCCAATGAATGATGAGCAAGTGCGATCGCTTTTAGCAAAAACAGCAGAAGCAGGAGCGCGTGGAGAATTTGAGCCTTTCAAAACTTCATCAATCTTTGATAGCACTGCCCAAAATCCAGATTGGCTAGGAGAAGAACCACAGCGCCTCCAGCAATTAATGTCAGCATGATGCTTTTTTAAACACTCCTTAGACTGTAATTGCGATCGCTACGTTATCTAATGCAACCTGCTGCAATGCCATTGTTTTGACTGACAATGCCATTGTTTCGACTGGCAATAGCATTGTTTAGACTAACAATTCTATTGTTTCGGCTGACAATGCCATTGTTTCAACTGACAATGCCATTGTTTTGCCATGCAAAGATTAACTCATGCTTTTTTAACCTGATTCGAGCTAAAATTTCAACTTTATTGCTAGTTTTTTTGTTCTAATGGGCACATTAAAGGTATATCCTATACCAGTATACTTATATGCCCACCCAAGATAGAACCCGCCGTTTACCCTCGCAATCAATTAGTCAAGATATAACCTCATTGTATGGTTTGCAAACTATCACCACGTACAATACAAGTCGTGCTGATGCCTCTATAGCAAATTTACAGCAAGCTTATCAGACTATGTTGGCGCAGAAACAAGCCGAAACCGAGAAACTAACTTTATACCGTGCTGCTACTGATGCTGCACGGTTAGCAGAATGGGAATTTCATAATGCTGTATTAGCGATGAAAGAAGTTGTACGCGGACAATACGGATCGGATAGCGATCAAGCCCAAGCAGTTGGACTGAAGAAAAAATCAGAACGCAAACGTCCCAACCGTAAAAAGTCAGTTGCGATCGCAATTTAATTAACTCAACAGCGATCGCTAACTTTTCCCAACTCAGTGCTGAGTGCTGAGTGAATTAAGAATTACTCAGTACTTATGTACTTGGTAAAAGCCCCACCCCTTGTGGGCGGAATCATACAGTCAGGAGAAGGTTGATACCCCACCCCTTATGGGTGGTCTTTCAACTCAGCACTCAGCACTCTTCATTCAAGCACGTTAGCGTAGCTCACCGTAGGTATAGCCCGCCCAGATCTAAAATCTGTCTTTGATTAGCAGCAAAAAATTTTTACTCAAAATTCAATCTATCAAAATAGTGAATTCTTTTCATAACTAATGATGTAAGAACTTCTATCTAGGGATCGATATGGTGAATAAGCCAAATAAAGTAGATTTAGTATACTAAATCACATGAGATTGTATTGTATGAAATCGAATTATTTTACAAAACAGCTTTCCACCGTAAAACGCTGGATGGCTACCACACTGTTTTGTATGTTAGCGATCGCTTTCGTTTGGCAAGGTGCATTTTTCTCGAATACCTCAGCAATGGCTGATCCTGCTGGAACCTTGATCGCATCAAAAGACGCAGGCGATAAAGTTCAAGAAAAAACCAGTAAAGATGCTGGACGAGCCAAAAATTTCATCGACGATACGGCAGATAAAGTTAAGGATGCTGCCAAGAGTAATGCCAGTAAAGTTGATCAAGCAACAGAAGGTGGTAGTTTTGCTGAACGCAAAGCAAAGAGAGATGCGGCTACAATTCAGAAAAGAGCAAACGAAGATGCGTCTCGGACTAAAGAAGCAGTAGACAAGACAAAGAACGCTGTTGAGCGCACTGTTGATAATATCAAGGATGCTTTTGGTAAATAGCAATCTAATTTGATTTTGTTCAAATCAAAAGGCTTAGATCCCCGATTTCTCAAAGAAATTGGGGATCTTGTTGTTGATGAAGATTGATTATTAAGTAAATACTGAATTTATTTAAAATATTTGAGTATTTTTAAACAAGGAATTTCCGCAGTACACTTCTGAAGGCTTGACTTTCTATACAAATACCATAACTTATTTAAGTGGCATTACTTATTGACAAATGTGCTGTAGCTTTATGTAATTGCAACCTAATTTTGACAATTTGTTAATGCTTAACAAATTTTCCACCATTATTAATTACGAAGTTATACTTTCCGCTACAACTTAGTAACAATGTAAGAGTGTGATTATATGGACAACCCGACCGTGGGAAAATCAAAATACTGAAAAAGTGAAATTAGAGAGGAAAACACTATAATATGCACTTGAGCGAAATCACCCATCCTAATCAGTTGCACGGTTTATCTGTTCGCCAACTGCAACAGATTGCCCGTCAGATTCGAGATAAGCATCTCCAAACCGTAGCAGTTAATGGTGGACACTTAGGGCCAGGGTTGGGTGTTGTAGAATTGACACTAGGACTTTACCAGACACTCGACTTAGATCGGGATAAAGTGATTTGGGATGTAGGACACCAAGCTTATCCCCACAAACTTCTTACAGGACGTTACGATCGCTTCCACACCCTTAGACAAAAGGACGGAGTTGCAGGTTATCTCAAACTCTGTGAAAACAAATTTGATCACTTTGGGGCTGGACACGCTTCTACAAGTATTTCAGCAGCATTAGGCATGGCTTTAGCGCGAGACTTGAAAGGCGAAAAATTTAAAGCCGTTGCTGTTATTGGGGATGGGGCACTGACTGGAGGTATGGCATTAGAAGCCATCAACCATGCCGGACACTTGCCGAAAACTAACCTGTTGGTTGTTCTCAACGACAACGATATGTCCATATCTCGCAACGTCGGCGCGATTCCCCGCTATCTGAACAAAATGCGCCTCAGCCAGCCGGTGCAATTTATTAAAGATAATCTTGAGGAACAATTTAAGCAAATTCCCTTCGTGGGTGAATCTCTGTCTCCCGAACTCGGACGCATCAAAGAAGGTATGAAACGTTTGGCTGTTCCCAAGGTAGGGGCAGTGTTTGAAGAACTTGGCTTTACCTACATTGGGCCAGTAGATGGGCATAATCTCGAAGAATTGATTGCCACTTTCCAACAGGCACATCAAATACAAGGCCCTGTTTTAGTGCATGTAGCCACAATTAAGGGCAAAGGCTATGAAATTGCTGAACTAGATCAAGTTGGCTACCACGCCCAAAGCCCCTTTAACGTTGCAACTGGCAAAGCTATTCCTTCTAATAAACCCAAACCCCCAGCTTATGCCAAAGTCTTTTCTCATACTCTAGTAAAACTTGCCGAACAAAACCCCAAAATCGTTGGGATTACTGCGGCTATGGCAACGGGAACAGGTTTAGATAAACTTCAAGCCAAACTGCCCAATCAATATGTTGATGTCGGCATTGCTGAACAACACGCAATCACCCTAGCAGCAGGACTTGCAACCCAAGGAATGCGCCCCGTAGCAGCCATTTATTCTACCTTCCTGCAACGTGCTTATGACCAGATAATTCACGATGTCTGCATCCAAAACCTACCAGTGTTCTTCTGCTTAGATAGGGCAGGAATTGTTGGATCTGATGGCCCCACCCACCAAGGTATGTATGACATCGCTTATCTGCGTTGCATCCCCAATATCGTCATTATGGCACCCAAAGATGAAGCAGAACTACAACGCATGGTAGTAACTGGTGTTGACCATACCAGTGGCCCGATCGCTATGCGCTACCCTCGTGGCAATGGCTACGGTGTTCCCCTGATGGAGGAAGGTTGGGAACCTTTGGAAATCGGCAAAGGCGAAATTCTCCGCACTGGCGATGATGTGCTAATCGTTGCTTATGGCACAATGGTTTATCCAGGGATGCAAGCTGCCGAAATTCTCAGCGAACATGGCATTGAAGCAACTGTAATTAATGCGCGTTTCGTTAAGCCTTTGGATACCGAGTTGATTTTGCCTTTGGCTAAGAAAATCGGCCGTGTCATCACCTTAGAAGAAGGTTGTGTGATGGGTGGCTTTGGTAGTGCGATCGCTGAAGCTTTATTAGACGCAGACATTCTCGTTCCTGTCAAGCGTTTTGGTGTACCAGATGTGTTGGTAGATCATGCTGAACCGAATGAATCTAAAACAGAACTAGGTTTAACTAGTCATCAAATAGCAGAGAGAGTCTTGGAAGCTTTCTTTAAACGGCAACTATCTACTGTTGTTTAGTTAATTCTTTCTTTGCCGAATGAATCGCCCATACTTGTTACTCAGGTGTGGGCGATTTGCTTATGAAAACGGCGATTTTTGAGTTTGAAAACGGAATTTTCGCTCAGAAAAACCTGTAAACATGGGGAAAACTGAAAATTAAGTATCAGATGATTATTCTTTTAGTTCTGTCGTTGGTAAAGGTATTTCGTCTTTTGGTTCTGGTTCTGTCGCTGGCGGAGGTACTTCTCGTTCAGGTGTGATAATAGAACCATCCCACACAGCCTTCTGTCCATCAGCATTGATAATAGTTATTTTTACTTCTTTTTTAACATAATGGTCATAAAATTTTTCTAGCCAGTTATTTTGAAGCCCTTCAATGTCTTTGAGATTAAGGTCTTTGAGAGGGATTTTAAATCTTCTGCAAAACTCCATAGGAGCATCAGGGTCAGGCTTGATTGTAACTATGTCGTCTTTTTTTAGCTCAACCAGTGTTCCTAAAATTTCTTCCTTAGTGCTGTCTAAGTACACCATTTGAACTATCACCCCAGCATCCTTTATTTGTGTATTATTTTCCACCTTTTCCTCTGAGATTGATATTTTCCCTCCTAATGAGAAGTTAGCACCAGCGATGGTAATGTAATCGGGAGACTTAGGATCTTTCCCGTAAAGGACTACTTGATTAATATTAGGCCCAGGCTTGCGGATAGCTTTGCCTCCGATGTAACCAGTAGCACTAATTCCTATTAGTGCTAACAGTTCAGAGGGGATAGTTGGGAAAGAAGATGCGGTTGGATAAGTTACCACAAGGATGACGATAAAAGCAATGCCAATAATTAAGTTCCAAACTATTTGCTGTACGCGCTCCAGGGCTACTACACCACCATGTACAATCAAATCTGACCACCCAGGATTTACTTCCCCAGATCCCTTGCTGCCACGAATTTCAGAGGTTGCTTGCGCCGTTACCAGTGTTGCTAAACTAATTAGGAAGGTATAGCCAAATCCTGATAGCGGAATGAACTCCCATGTGCGTCGAAACAATCCGCGCCCAATCAAAAGAAATAGATAGCCAAAAACGATGATAGCCAACCACCAGATAAACTGGGCACGCGCCAGACTATAAGTGTTGGTTTGGACATCCACCAAGAACCACTCTAAAAAGTTTAGTTTGTTTGCTTTTCTAATCAGCGAATAGGCATTTTTTGTCAGCAGATAGATTATTACCGAAAGTATTAATACACAAATTGCTGTAATTATAAACACGATCAGCGTTGTCCAACTGCTCACAGGGCGCTCTACTATGACCTGAAGTTCGTCGTCAGCCTCTTGAGAGTCTATATCTATATTAGTGGCATTACCTCCCACCTCAACAATCACAGGGTTTTTTCCAGTGTTCAATTTTGCTAGCTGCTCGTTATTAAAGCTGGCAAAAATCGCCTTTCTATCTTCTGCAACTTTTGCCCTAGCGATCGCAATATTAGAGAACTTACCAATTTTTATCTCAATTTTATTTTGAGGCGAATTGTCTTGCTTGGGAAAGTTCTGTCCTCTCACCACTACATTAATACGTTCGTTATTATACCTACTGTTATCTTCTGGTATAATCGACTGAGGAATACTGATGTAAAACTCTTTAGGACTGATGCTTTTTATAGACGTAACTTCGGGTATGATTGCCGCTTGAGTACCAGTTTGCTGACTGGATGTTGTAGTGCTTGTCTGACCAGAATTGTTGTTTGGCTGGCTAGTGCTATTAATTTCCTCTGCTTTACTCAAATCTACTGAAGTGAACAGCAACAGCAACGCCAGACTAAGGGATAGCAGAAAGTAATAATACTTTTTGCTCGTTCGTTTCCAGGATATGTTAAGTAAGCGCATAAAACAGTTTAAGTATTTTTAATTGACGTAGCAATATCAATCTATTAAACTGCTTTTTACTGTGATGCTCTGGTTATTCGTAATGTTTGTTATTACTCAGTGATATCTCGAAATTTGAGGAATGATCAGGGTTTTGATCCCGATAAAACCACTCCCTGCTGTATTAGGGACTTCCAAATAAAAATGTTCCAAAACTGACGCAAAAACTCTCTCTATTTCTCCTCTCTCTGTGTCTCTGTGTTCGTTTATTTGGATAATTTATTTCTTGGAAGTCCCTTAGCGATCGCAGCCTTTAGTTCAAACACGTAATATCAAGTAACATTTAAGTATTTGCTACTCATGTCTTTACCGCTTTCTATGACACCTTCCACAAAGCAGGTTTATCCCGTTATTTGGCACAACAATTCAGTGTCACTAATTGACCAAACTCGCCTACCCAACGAATATACATTTGTAGAAATTCACCGCAGTGAAGATATGGCGCGGGCGATTAAGACTATGATTGTTCGGGGTGCGCCTGCAATTGGTGTGGCTGCGGCTTATGGAATGTATCTTGGCGCAAGGGAAATTGAAACAAGCGATCGCACCGAATTTTTGCAACACTTAGATAAAGTAGCCCAGTTGTTGCGTTCTACTCGTCCGACGGCGGTGAATTTATTTTGGGCAATTAGCCGGATGACGAAAGCCGCCTACGAAACACTGGGAACTGTTGAAGAAATTAAGGAAACCCTTTTCCAAACAGCCCAAGCGATTAATATTGAAGATTTGCAAACCTGTCAAGCGATCGGCGATCATGGTTTGTCAGTGTTACCCGCTACCCCAGAAAAGCTAAGATTACTTACTCACTGCAACGCTGGGGCATTAGCTACAGCCGGATATGGTACAGCTTTGGGGGTTGTGCGTTCTGCTTGGAGGGAAGGACGTTTAGAACGTTTATTTGCCGACGAAACTCGTCCTCGCTTACAAGGCGCAAAACTCACCGCTTGGGAATGTGTGCAAGAAGGTATTCCAGTGACATTAATTACTGATAATATGGCAGCCCATTGTATGAAACAGGGTTTGATTCATGCTGTAGTTGTGGGTGCTGACCGAATTGCTGCTAATGGTGACACTGCTAATAAAATTGGTACGTATAGTGTTGCGATCGCAGCTAAGGCACATAATATCCCCTTCTTTGTGGCTGCACCCCTTTCCACCGTTGATTTTGAATTAGCCGATGGCAGTAAAATTCCCATTGAAGAACGCGATCCAACAGAAATATATCAAGTCGGGGATACTATTCTCACACCTGAAGGTGTCGATTTTTACAACCCAGCTTTTGATGTGACTCCGGCTGAGTTAATTACAGCCATCATTACAGAGAATGGAGCGAGCGCACCTGATAAATTAGCGAAATCACAGTTAAAGCAATTAGTGTAAGTGAGTTCGGTGAACCTCTCTCTGTCTTTAACTCTTACTTTCCACGGGGTTGGGAAGGGAGTGATTTAAATAATAGTTCGGTGGCTTCATTACTTGGGAACCTTTGGAGTTAACTGGAGTTCAGATGGAAATGCGGATTGAACCTTACGAGGCTCATCAACTTGATGCAGTCATTCGTCTTTCGCTTCGAGCATGGACTCCGGTCTTTGATTCGATTCAGAAAGTGATGGACTTTGACGTTTACCAGGAATTCTATCCCGATTGGCGTGTGAGCCAGCAAAAGGCTGTCGAGGGTGTCTGCGGTGCAGAGGACACAAATGTATGGGTTGCTATCGATGCTGATTCAACCGTGGGCTTTGTAGCCCTGAAACTACACTCAGAAACCAGCATGGGTGAAATCTACATGGTCGCTGTCGATCCAGACTTTCAAGGTCACGGCATTGGCAGCGCTCTGACACAATTTGCCCTTGATTGGATGAAAGATGCTGGAATGTCTGTTGCTATGGTCGAAACTGGAGGTGATCCAGGTCATGCCCCAGCACGCCGCACCTATGAAAAGCTGGGCTTCAAGCTGTTACCGATCGCCAGATACTTCAAGAAACTCTAGCTAAATGTCGGCGGAACCAGTTAGGGACTTTCAAATAAAAAAATAATCAATCGCGGAGTAAGCAGAGAGAGAAAATATCTGATTGTCGTCTGCAATGGAGGAAGTAATTTAATTTTTGGAGTTCTCTTATTGAAAAGCATGATGCTTTCAGGGTCTGACTTTCCACATTCCGTGAAAAGTCAGGTCTTAAACCACTCTTTCCCTCTCCGAATCGGAGAGGGACAGGTTTTACATAGTAAAACCAGGGAGAAGTCTTTTATTCGACTAATTAACCCTAGTAGACTTAACCAAAATGCTGAATAATTGCGTCGGCAAATTCAGAACATTTTAAGGGTTCAACAGGCGGTTCTAGCAAACGGGCTAAATCGTAGGTGACTTGACTATTTGCGATCGCATCGCTTAAACCTTTCTTAATTAGGTCTGCGGCTTCTTGCCAACCCATAAATTCCAGCATCATCACACCAGACAAAATCACTGAACCCGGATTAATCCGATCTAAGCCGGCGTGTTTGGGTGCGGTGCCGTGGGTAGCTTCAAATATGGCACTAGAATCACCAATATTTGCCCCTGGCCCCATTCCTAAACCACCAACAATGGCTGCGGCGGCATCAGATAAGTAATCGCCGTTTAAGTTCATCGTCGCCAAAATCGAATACTCATCCGGTCTGGTTTGGATTTGTTGGAAAATACTGTCAGCAATCCGGTCATTCACCAAAACTTTCTCTTTCCATTTGCCATCGCCGTGGGTTGCCCAAATGGTGTTAAGAACAGTTTCGACTTCCTTGACAACTTGCGCTTTCTTGTCTGGAGTGAGATTATCAAACCCAGGTTCAATCTGGCGGGCATTTTCTTCCAAGGAAATATTCGGATTTTTCTCCTTGTTACTCAAAATCCAAGATTCTTGTTCTGTAACAGTTTCTTGGCGAAATTCACTGGTTGCTAATTCATAACCCCAGTCGCGGAAAGCGCCTTCAGTGTACTTCATGATGTTGCCCTTATGCACCAAAGTCACTTGTTGCTTGTTTTTGGGCAATAGCAAAGCGTGTTTGATGGCACGTCTGACTAGGCGCTGAGAACCAGTTTTGCTGATGGGTTTGATGCCAATACCAGAATCAAGAGGAATGCGTTTTTTCCCATGTTCTGGGGTGGCGGGGATTAGTTCTTCGTTAAGAATCTTAATTAAGCGATCGCCGATTTCGCTACCTTGTCGCCACTCAATCCCTAAATAAATATCTTCTGTATTTTCCCGATAAACAATTACATCCAGCTTTTCGGGGTTTTTGTGCGGTGAGGGCGTACCTGCATAGTAACGGCAAGGACGCACGCAAGCATACAAGTCAAAAATTTGCCGTAGTGCCACATTTAAAGAACGAATTCCCCCCCCAATGGGAGTAGTCAAAGGCCCTTTAATAGCTACACCATATTCTTCAATTGCCGTGAGAGTGTCTTGAGGTAAATACTGATAAGTACCATATAAATCGCAAGCTTCGTCCCCAGCGTAAACCTTGAACCAGCTGATTTGACGCTGACCCTTATATGCTTTAGCTACCGCAGCATCGAGAACTTTTTGGGTAGCAGGCCAGATGTCGATACCTGTGCCGTCGCCACGAATAAAGGGGATAATTGGATTGTCCGGTACGATTGGTTCACCATTTTTGAAGGTGATCTTTGCTCCGGCTGCGGGGGGGGTAATCTTTTCGTACATCGTTCACACACTCCTAATCGATACGCTGCTAGTCAAAAAATCCTTATGTGGCAGGCTTGTATATTTTGCTATGTCTTTTGTTTACCAAGCCATAAGGCAAAGATTTTCCCCCTATTCCCCTTGTACATTATTTGGGGATTAAGTGTGGGATTTCAGTGAAGCGATCGCAATTTTGTACGATTAAAAATAGTAAACTACTTTTCGCTATCAATACTTTTCCAAGGTGAAGCCCGATAGCTTACCGCTCTTTCACTGACCGTTAACACAAGAATGGCATGACAGACCCAATGATTTTATCAGGCCCTGCAAATGACATCGACTCCCTCCGACGACCGTTAATCGCCGGGTCTGAAAAAGTCCAACAACAGATAATCCCACAGTTAGCTGAGTTGGGTAATGAGGGATTAGACGTGTTGATGGAATTTTTACTGAAACGACGTGAGAACCCAGCGACTTGGATTGATGGCAAAGCTTACCAAGTCCTCTATAACTCTGATGCACCTCAAGCCAAAGACTTTTTGCGCTCCTGTTTTCCTGAAGGAATTGTACCTCTAAAATCAGAATGCGGGATTAACTACAATTCTTTGCAACAGCTACTTGCTGCTCAAGACTTTCAAGCAGCCGATCGCGTCACCATCGAAAAAATGTGTGAACTATCAGGGCCAACGGCTGTACAACGAAAATGGTTGTATTTTACTGAGGTAGAAAAGACCTCGGCTGTTGACTTACAAACCATTAACAACCTCTGGTTAGTCCACTCCGAAGGTAAATTTGGCTTTTCAGTGCAGCGAGAAATCTGGTTGAGTTTGGGTAAAAATTGGGAGAATTTCTGGCCGAAAATTGGCTGGAAAGAAGGTAATAACTGGACGCGATACCCTAACAGCTTTACCTGGGATTTGAGTGCGCCTAGAGGTCACTTACCCCTCTCTAATCAGCTGCGGGGGGTAAGAGTCTTCGCTTCTTTACTCTCTCACCCTGCTTGGTCGAAGAATCCAGAAAAATGATTTTGAGTCTACGTACAAATAGATTATGATCAATCCCACCAACCGAGAATTCTACGTCATCATTGAACGGGATGAAGATGGCTACTATGTCGGAGAAGTCCCTCAGCTACAAGCCTGTTACAGTCAAGGAGAAACAATTGATGAGTTGATGGCTAACATGAAAGAAGTAATTGAACTTTGTTTAGAGGATGTGTGAGAAGTCAAAAATATCATGCTGTCGTTTACGATCAGAGTATGACTTAAAGAGTCTAACGATCAGAAAGTTCGGCGCTAAACGAAAGAGTTTTGGTAAGACAGAAATTCGCTTAGAACCTTATTCTCCATAGGTTTTTCCCAATGCCGATGCAGTGAATGAGGCTCTAAAATTTCTGATTAGAGTTGTGTAAGATAACCAAGTTTCTGCATTTACAAGGCAGCCTCACAGTTCCTCGAAGGGTGCGGATAAAATCTCCTAGTGCTTAGTTGGAAGTGCCGCATGATCCTAAACTGAAAATATCAAATCAGATAATGGCAAATGTTCGTCTAGAAGATATTAAACGTAGATTCAATAATGTCACCGCGATCGAGGATATTACCTTTGAAATTCCTGATGGTGAGTTTTGGGTTTTAGTTGGGCCATCAGGTTGTGGTAAATCTACAATTTTGCGAACGATCGCAGGTTTAGAAACCGCCACATCAGGTAAACTCTTTATTGGCGATCGCTTGGTGAATAATATCCCAGCCAGACAGCGAGATGTGGCGATGGTATTCCAAAACTACGCCCTCTATCCTCACATGAGCGTGGCCCAAAATATCGGCTTTGGCTTGCAGATGCGGAAGGTTGACCGGAAAATCATTCAAGAACGAGTGATGAATGTGGCGCGATCGCTTTCTCTGGATCACTTGCTGGATCGTAAACCCAAACAACTTTCTGGAGGACAGCAACAACGGGTAGCATTAGGAAGAGCGATCGCTCGTGAACCCCAAGTTTTTTTACTTGATGAACCTTTATCTAATTTAGATGCCCAATTACGCGACGATACAAGGGCAGAATTAAAACAGTTACATCAAGAATTAGGAATTACCACAATTTACGTCACCCACGATCAAGTTGAAGCAATGACTTTGGCTGATAAAATTGTTGTGCTAAATCGCGGGCGAATTCAGCAAATTGGCGATCCCCAAACTATTTATGCAAGTCCTGCTAATCAGATGGTTGCAAGTTTTTTAGGCAGTCCACCAATGAATATCTTGACTGCAATCTATCATAATAACGGTTTTGATGTCAGTGGACAGTTATTAACGGTTCCAGCAGTTGTAAAAGAAAAATTACAGTTGCGTCAGGAACACAGTTATGACTTGGGTATTCGTCCAGAGCATATTTTTATTAACGAACCGCCTTCTCGCAGCGTCTCGGAGAGAAGTCGCCAAGAAGAAAATGAGAGTCACCTGATTGTAGAAGTTAAGCTGGTTGAACCTTTGGGAAGAGAAACTTTGATTCGTGCTGCTTTACCTGGTTCGGCCGTGGTATTGAATATTCAGGTGGGTGCGGATGTGCGTCCGCGTCCAGGCGATCGCCTTTCTCTACAACTTGATTTAAATCACTTGTTTGTATTTGATCCCAAAACTGGCGACAGAATTTTATAAATAGTTTCTTAAACTACCAGAAATAATCGTAATTCCCAATTTTTTGTAGCCAAAATCTAAGAAAATAAAAACTGCAATAGAGACTTAATTGATTAGCTGCAAAAAGTTATATGGCTATTAATCGACGCAATTTCTTGTTTTTACTTACAGCCGGTGCGGGTGCTTTTGCATTAGATGCTTGTGCATCGGTAGAGAAATCTCCTAATGGAAATACTACAACTCCTGAAACAACACCAAATACAACACCAAATAAAACATCAGATAAAACAGGTGCTATCCAACTACCGCCTTTAGCTTACGCTTACGAAGCACTTGAACCACACATCGATGCTAAAACGATGCAGTTTCATCATGATAAACACCACGCAACTTATGTAAAAAACTTGAATGCAGCGTTAGATAAACACCCAGAACTCAAAGGCAAAACTATTGAAGAACTGTTGCAGAGACTTGACAATGTACCACAAGATATTCGCAGAACAGTACGAAATAATGGTGGTGGCCATGTGAACCACTCAATGTTTTGGGAAATTATGAAGCCAAAAGGCGGGGGAGAACCAACAGGAAATATAGCCTCCGCAATTAATCAAAGTTTTGGCTCTTTTGCAGCTTTCAAAAAACAATTTAACGAAGCTGGTGCTAGTCGTTTTGGTAGTGGTTGGGTTTGGCTAGTGCGTAATAAAGGTGGCAAGTTAGAAGTGACAACTACAGCTAACCAAGATAGTCCTTTAAGTGTAGGGAAATATCCCATTTTAGGTAATGACGTATGGGAACACGCATATTATCTCAATTACCAGAATCGCCGCGCCGATTATTTAGATGCTTGGTGGAATGTGGTTAATTGGGATGAGATTAACAAGCGTTTTGCAGCAGCCAGTAAACTTGCATAAACATTGGAATATTAATATTCCACTCCTATCAAAGTAATTCATAATTCCAACCAGTGGAAACTTGCACTCTTTCGAATTACGAATTACGAATTACGAATTAGTCAAAGAGGCTTTTGAGTAGGTACACCAACAGGACGGGGAAACTGAACTGGTGTGGTGGCTACCTTACGTAAATACACACAGTGCCGAGTGCTGTGACTCAAGGGTGTTATAAATTGTTCGATTGATTCAATAACGCCACCTAACAGCTTCACAGCATTCTGCAAAGCTGTTGTTTCATCCTTTGTCCAATTACCGCGATAAATTATGGCTAAACCTCCCTGTTTGAGAAGTGGTAGGGTATATTCTGCACAAACAGAAACTGCCCCTACAGCGCGTATCAGTGCAATATCATAAGCCATTCGATGCTTATAGTACTGACCGATTTCCTCAGCCCTACCAACAAGAGTTTTAGCATTAGTAAGGGTAAGTTCAGATAATAGATTGTCGAGAAAAGTAATTTTTTTCTGAGTGGAATCGAGAAGAGTAATTGTGCAATTAGGTATTGTCATTGCCACTGGAACACCCGGAAAACCTGCACCTGTACCAATATCGATGATAGTAGGGGAATCTAGGGGTAAATTTCCTGAGAATAGGGGTAGAATTCCTCGTAGAGAATCCCAGAGATGTTTTTCCCAAAACTCTTGAGGGTCAGTAATGCGAGTTAAATTTAGTTGCCGATTACCTTCTAGGATTAACTCATAAAGCTTTTGGAATTGCCCTTGCTGTTGGACAGTTGGTTGCCAATTCAGAGTTTGCTGCCAAATTTCTGCCATCTCAGGCAATAAGTTAGTCATTTGTCATTTGTCATTTGTCATTTGTCATTTGGGATAGGGCATTGGGTATTCTTTTTTCTCCAGTCCCCAGTCCCCATTCCCCAGTCCAAAGTCTCCTTTCATACCGATGGTAGAGGTTCTTTGACTTTGGATTCTAGTGTCTTTGGGTCTACTGATTGTAGTTCGCCGTGGTTGAGTGTCCAGCAACGATCTGCGATCGCTAACATATCACCTGCATCGTGTGTTACTACCAATAGCGTCCAATCTTGTTTCAGCTTTGCTAATAAATTTACCAGTTGTCGACGCATTGACCAATCTAACCCAGCAGTGGGTTCATCCAATAACAGTAAATTTGGCTGGCGAATCAATTGCACTGCTAAAGCTAAACGCCTCTGTTGACCACCACTCAAAGCATGGGGAGCAGCAGAAAGCGATAAATGCTCTAATCCCACCTCAGTTAGGGCCTGTCTAACTCTTTCTGACCCTAACTCAGGATGTCCTAAACGCAATTCTTCTAAAATTGAACCACCGCAAAAGTGCCGTTCTGGAAACTGAAATACTAACCCAGCTAATTGTTGTAGCTGTTCGGCTATAAGTTCTTGTTCTCGCCAAAAGAGTGCGCCAGTAGTGGGTTCGGCTAGTCCTGACAAAATTTCTAGTAAAGTACTTTTTCCCGAACCACTGGGGCCGATAATCAGACCTAGCTGCTGGGGTGCTAATTCCAAGTTGATCGATTTAAGAATCGCTGTTGGACACGCTGTGGGGTGATAATTTACATTTCGGAGATAGAGCATTTGTTAAGATTACCAAAAAGTCAGCAAATTACTGATTAGCTACACTGAGAGTACCTGGAAAATTCTAGAAAAATTTATAGTCCATTACCTGGATTAACAGCTTAATCTAGCAGCAAGAATCATCCAATTTTTCTCCATTGTGGCAGACTCACCCTGAAAACTTTGGTTATGACGAGCCTGGAAACATGGAAAAATTACTAAAGTCAACCTTTATATAAAAAATTTTGGTTGAGGCAAAGGCAAGTTAACACTTCGACTTCTCTACGAGACGCTGCGCGTTAGCGAAGCTTTCGTTTTAGCGATACGCTCAGTGTAAAAATTAATCATTTTTTGCATTCTAAGTAACACATACAACTATTTCAACCGCAATTATTCTGAGGGTTAAAATGACTAAAAGGTTTTCTTCGCCTCAATTAGTAGTGCCTACCAGACTCACTACCTTTGCTCAGACCGCTTTTGGCGCTGCGATCGCACTTAATATCTGGGTAAATCCCTCCCTGGCTGGCGATCCGTTTCGCAATAGCGAACCTCATCAAATTGGCGACCAAACAGAAGCAGCTTTTAAAGCGATTTTCCAACAGGGCAACTATCCAGCAGCAGAGCGTTATTTGGAACAAGCAATATCTAAAGAACCAAATGAACCTCTAGCTTATGCGATGAAGGCATCTTTGGCATACGGAAATAAGGATTGGGTTAAA
This sequence comes from Nostoc sp., assembly GCF_036917775.1. Taxonomy (GTDB): domain Bacteria; phylum Cyanobacteriota; class Cyanobacteriia; order Cyanobacteriales; family Nostocaceae; genus Nostoc. The sequence continues at coordinate 64,882 of NZ_JBALEQ010000154.1, read as the reverse complement.
CTAGACACCTACAGTAAAAAAACTCTAGAAACCGGACAAAAACTTATTCCCAACGATCCATTGCGTGGTAATTTGTACACTGCTGTTGGTCATTTTTTAGAAGGAGCAGTAACTATTACCCGTGAGGGTACAGTCAACGGTGTGCCGCAAGCTTTTAGTAGGCTGCGACAAGTTTATGAATATTTAGATAAAGCCGAAGCAATTTCTGCCAACGATCCAGAACTGAATTTAATTAAGGGTTATATGGATTTATTGTTGGCGGTTAATTTGCCATTTGCTAGTCCCGATCAGTCAATTGGACGTTTAGAAAAAAATGCCGCTCCTGGGTATCTTGTGGATCGGGGTATTGCTCTTGCTTACCGGGATTTAAAAAGGTATCCACAAGCACTAGAGTATGTAAATCGAGCGATCAAAACCACATCCGATAATCCAGAAATTTATTATCTCAAAGCCCAAATCCTGAAAGAACTAGGGCAAAAAGAAAAAAGCCAGCAGATGATTCGGGAAGCGATCGCTAATTTTGACAAAGCATTAACTAAAAAATCCCAACTCCCAAGCGATTTAGTCAAACAAATTGAGAGCGAACGCAAAAATGCTATTAGCCTTAACAATCCTTAGCCCTAATTCCCAATTCCCAATTCCCCACTCCCTACTTTGATATGCTTATTTGCAGAACAGTAATTGAGATATTAGACCAAAATGGAGATTCAGTTCCGCGAAATTAATCCTTTTGATATGTGGATTTGGCTGAAATTCAGTACAAATCCTTCTGCACGTGAAAAACAGTATGTAGAAGAAGTTTTCAATTCCTGGTTTTATCTGGGTAAATTGGGCGCATTTAACGCAGAGAATCTTCAGGTGCAGGACACTGGACTCGATATCAGCTACATGAATTATGATGAGCAAGGGTATGACAAAAGCCTGCTAGCACTGATGCACAACATTGGTGAGTTTGAATATGAGGGACAGTGGGGACGTTGTTGGTTTGACTTAGGAACCAGTGATGCGATCGCATTAGATATTTTAATCAACGCTCTCACCCAGCTAAGTCAGGAATACGTAACCATTGAGGAATTATACATCGGTGGCGAAAATCCAGATTGGCCTATTGAGGATAGCGAAAGTCGTCCTCAGTCTATTTACGATAATTAGTTATAAAAATGAATAAAGCAGGCGAAATTCGGGTAATAGCCTTGGGGCTAATTCGGGATGGCGATGGCTCCGCCAACGCCAAGGGCGAACGCATATTTGTTTCTGAAGGCTATGATCCCGTAAAGCAAGAAACATTTTATCGGGCTTTAGGCGGTGGTGTTGATTTTGGCGAAACCAGCCACGCCGCCTTAAAACGAGAGTTTCAAGAGGAAATTCAGGCAGACTTAACGAATATTAAATATCTCGGTTGTATAGAGAACCTATTTACATTTAATGGTAGGCAAGGTCATGAAATTATTCAGCTTTATCAATGTGACTTTGTTGATTCAAAATTTTATCAACTGGAAAGTCTAGTTTTTTCAGAATCACAATATCATAAACATAAAGCGTTATGGATAGATATCTCTCGCTTTAAATCTGGTGAACTACGATTAGTACCCGAAGTCTTTTTTGAATATTTATAAATCATCGGGAATGCTCTTGAACTTGCTCAGGTAGATCAGCAAACCCTTGACGAAACTGAGCGGTTATACGTGACTTCACAATGTATCTGGATCTAACTCTTGGGTTTTACCTGCACGATATTCAGCCATTGCCTCGGTTGCAAGTTTGGCAAGCATATCTGGAGAACGAGCAAAAGCTTCATCCCAACGGCGTTCATCTTCTAGTTCTTCCAAAATCACCGCCGCGATCGCATCTTGTTCATTGGCAGGCAAGTTTTTTAGTTTAGCGATCGCTTGTTCAAGTAGCTCAGTCATGGCTGTTAATCTTTACGAAAGTTATATATAAATTATCTCTGCTTGCACACTGTTGGGGTTTTTAGGGTGCGATCGCTTGGGGTGAGAGCAAAGCGCGATCGCTCTCAATAGCAGAACTAGTATTTGAGACAGTTCTACAATAAAAGCAAAGACATTGAGGTTGAACTAACCTAATGGGTGTACCTGAAACAAACCCAAAGATACCAATGCTTTCACCAAGCCTCTACGAAACTGATTTTTACGCTTGGACACAGGAACAAGCAACTTTACTTCGCAATAAGCAGTGGAGTCAGATTGATCTGCAAAATCTGATTGAGGAGATTCAATCTTTGGGTAAACAGCAACGTCAAGAACTGCGAAACTGTCTGAGTGTGTTGATTGGACATTTACTAAAATGGCAATACCAGTCACAACGTCGTAGCCGTAGCTGGTTAGCAACACTTCGGATTCAACGCTTAGATATTGCTGAACTGCTCGAAGACAATCCTAGCCTAAAGCCCTACCTTGAAGAAGCACTTCGCAAAGCCTACCTTAAAGGTGTGCAATTGGCTGTTGGAGAAACAGATTTGCCCAAACGAACTTTTCCGTTAGAGTGTCCTTACAGTTTGTCAGAGATTGTGGACTATGATTTTTACCCCGGTGAACCAAGCAAGTTAGTGGATAAATCAGAGCAGTAATTTGAAATTAAAGTAAATCTTCTTCAGATAGCTGGGCTATTTTCATCAAAGCTTTCAAGGTTCCAACTTTCAAATCTTGATTGCGGTGAACAGGAATTGACAGGATTTTTTCTAATTCCGGGTTTTCATAAATATGATGACTGCCAGTAATTCTTTGCAAAACCCAACCTTTTTGCTCCACAATCTTACAAAGTTTCTTGCCATAAATCGATTTCATACAGCAATTTCGACAACTTGATCTGTTGACTCAATTACATTACGACTATTGGCAACTTCAAGCCAACCTTCAATAGCATCTTTTAAATTAGCCATCACTTCTTCTATGGTGTCTCCTTCGGTAATACAACCGGGAAGGGCGGGAACCTCAGCCCAATAGCCGCCTTCTTCTGCTGGATGAATGATTGCTCTGATTTTCATAAACCTGTTGAGCTAGTTTGTAAGAATATGCTAACAACCATAACTGTTTGCTCTTAACTGTGGCTACTCAAATTAATGTTGGTTGCTATGGTTCAAACAATAGCTGCTGCTGCGATCGCACTTTGCATTTTGTTTGGTCTACGCCGATACATTAATCAACCATTACGTAAGATTTAGCTCAAGTGTCAATCATCTTTATAAACTTCTCTACGATGCCCTACTCTGACAACAGTTACGACTAGGACATCATCATAAATATGATACAAAATCCGATAATCTCCTACCCTAATGCGATAACGATTTTCACCATTTTTGAATTTACCGACATCATCAGGGCGAGGATCAAGGGCTAATTGTTGAATTTTGCTCTCTAGCCTTTCTTGAATATCTACAGGTAACTTTTTGAGTTGTTTAGATGCACTTTTGGAAATTTCTACTTGGTAGCTCATGCAGTTTTTTGCTGATGTTCTGACCAAGTTAAAGTACCATTTTCTGCGATATCTTTTAATCCATCTTCAAAGTCTCTTTCGTCTGACTCATCTTCCTGCTTACAGATTTTCAACAGTGATAAAATCTCTTGCAATGTATCGTCATAAGCCAGTTCTATTTGTTCATTAATAGCCTTGATTAACGCTTGCCTTTTAGTTTTAGTTTCCATGTTTCCACTCTTTTCAATTGCTCGTGATTGTCTATGCTTTGAACACCTTATTTTACTCTAAAGTACTTCTCAGTAAGTCTGAGATATGTTTTCACTTGATGATTAATCTTTTTCTCCTAATCAAACAACAGCCGCCTCTGGAATTGCACCTTGCATTCTCCCAAAAGCATCAATCAAATTCTGCAATTGTTGATCTGCTTTAAAAACTCCTAATCCGCGTACTGTCACTTTTCCTGGAGAATATACAAAGCGGGTTTTCAGATTGTCTGGTAAATTCGCCGCCAATAAATTCCAAGCGGGTTCCTCCATTGGTGTTTCTAAAACGACGTGCTGCTTTTGTTCTGGCTTAATGCGGCTAAATCCGAGCTTTTTCGCTAGCTGTTTGAGTTCCATGACTCGCAAAAGTTGATTTGCAGGGACTGGTAAACTACCATAGCGATCGCTCCACTCGGCTGCAATCTGGTTTAATTCTGATTTAGATTTAGCTGTTGCCACCGCCCGATAAGCACTCATCTTTTGATCCAAATCAGTAATATAATCTGCTGGGATAAATGCCGTCAGGTTAAGGTCAATCTGGGTATCCTCCACTTTCGGAATTTCTTGTCCTCGGATTTCCCGAATTGCTTCTTCTAGCATTTCCATGTATAAATCAAAACCGATGGCATCCATTTGACCCGATTGTTCAGCACCTAGCAAGTTACCCACGCCTCTGATTTCCATGTCGCGCATCGCTAGCTGATATCCAGAACCTAGCTGAGTAAATTCCTGAATTGCTCGTAAACGTTGCCGTGCTGCGTCAGATAATTGCCGTTGCTTCGGATAAAATAACCAAGCATGAGCTTGGATACCTGCGCGTCCCACACGACCACGTAATTGATACAGTTGTGCCAATCCAAAGCGGTGAGCATCTTCAATTAAAATGGTGTTGACTCGCGGAATATCTAAGCCAGATTCAATAATTGTCGTACAAACGAGGATATCTGCATCACCATTGCTGAAAGTGAGCATGGTTGATTCTAACTCGCTTTCATCCATTTGACCGTGAGCGATCGCAAATCTAGCTCCCGGCAAAACTTCTCGTAAATTGGCTGTGGTTTCTTCAATCCCGTCCACTCGCGGAACTACATAAAAAACCTGTCCACCTCTATCTAATTCTTGACGAATTGCACTGCGGATACTTTCAGAATTTATCGGTGACAGATGGGTTTTAATCGCTCGTCTAGTTGGGGGTGGTGTGGTAATTAAACTCATTTCCCGAATTCCCGACAAGGACATATACAAAGTTCGGGGAATGGGTGTGGCGGAGAGGGTAAGCACGTCCACTTGAGTTTTCAGGCTTTTAATTTTTTCTTTCTGGTTTACCCCAAACCTCTGTTCTTCATCCACCACCAACAGTCCTAAATCCCGGAACATCACGCCTTTACCCAAAAGTTGCTGTGTACCAACAACTACATCTAGTTCACCCGTTGCCAATCGCTTTTGAATATCGCGGCGTTCTTCAGCCGAACGAAAACGATTGAGCAAGCCGACATTCACGGGGTAAGGTGCAAAACGTTCTTTGAGTGTATGGTAATGCTGCTGTGTTAAAATTGTCGTTGGCGCAAGGAGTGCCACTTGTTTACCGGCGGTGACTGCTTTGAAAATAGCACGAATCGCCACTTCCGTCTTCCCAAAACCGACATCGCCACAAACTAAGCGATCCATTGGGCGATCGCTTTCCATGTCGCGTTTCACATCTTGTACAGCTTTGAGTTGATCCGTTGTGGGTTGGTAGGGGAAAGAATCTTCCAATTCCTCCTGCCAAGGCATATCACTGGGAAAGCTAAAACCTTGTTGTTGCGATCGCGCTGCATACAGTTTCAACAAGTCTACCGCCAATTTTCTGATGGCTTTGCGGACTTTATTCTTGGTATTTTCCCAAGCTTTACCGGTCATTTTGTTGAGTTCCGGTGCTTTATCACCTCCGGCGCGGAACCGAGATAAAGCACCTACTTGATCGGCGGCAACTCTTAATAACCCATCAGCATATTGCACCACCAAATAATCACGGGTTTCGTTATTAATCGTCAAACTTTCCAGCTTGACAAATTTGCCAACACCATGATTTCTGTGAACAACATAATCGCCTGGACGCAGCTTATTGGGATCAACTTGCTTAGAAGTAGCTTTGTGGCGCTTGCGGATATAGCCGGGAGTCGCCAAGGAATGCTGCCCAAAAAATTCTCGATCTGTAACGATTACTATTCGGTATGTTGGCAGAATAAAACCTTCGAGTTCCGCAAGACCAGAATATTTTAGGGCTATGGGAATATGGTTAATTTGTAGCTTATCTATCGCTTGGTAGTCGCGGGGATTGGGGATAAACTGAGCCGGACAATCATGTTCTTGCAACAACGAGACAGAACGCGAAGGTTGAGCAGAAAGCAGCCAGATTGAGAAATTGCGATCGCGTTCCTGACGGATGGTTTCAGCGAGTTTAGCAAACTGGTGGGGCGTGACTGGCAGCGATCGACTAGAAAGATTGATCCCGCTATTTTCTTCTGACAGTTCCGATAAATATAGTGTTTTAAATTTGGCAATATCAGCCAAACACTCATCAAAAGAACGATGAATTTTCGGTAATGTTAAGATATTAGACTCTTCCCTATTCCCCATTCTCCACTGTTCCTGAGCATTTTCTACCCAGCGATCGCTATGAGCATGGCACTGTTCTGGCTCATCAATGGCAATCAGGGTATTTTCTGATAAGTAATTTAGCAAAGATGCTGGTTGCTCGAAAGCCAACCCCAAAAAGCGACGGCTCCCTTCCAAGAGTGATGAGTTCTCAGGGCTAATTTCTGAGTTAATTTCTGACTCAGCACTCAGCACTCGGAACTCAGCACTATTTTGGAGTGATGCCATGACGATAGGAGCAAAGCTAGTGGGAGTAAGAATTAATTGATCAACTTTGTCCAGTGCCGAACGTTGAGTTGCAGGGTCAAATTCCCGCATTTGCTCGATTTCATCGCCAAACCATTCCAATCTGACTGGAAACTCAGATGAAACTGGAAAAACATCAACAATATCACCCCGTCGGCTCCATTGTCCTTCCATTTCCACCAGAGGTACTCGTTCATACCCCAGAATCGTGATTTTCTCACTGAAGGCATTTAAGTCTAATTCCATCCCCCGCTTCAAGGTAAGACAAAATTCGCTAAAAGCTTCTGGTGGTGGCAAATGGGGTTGCAGTGCCCCTTGAGTAGCCACAATAGCCATCTTAGGTAATTGAGAATTGGATGGGATCTGGTTTTCTTCCCCATTCCCCATTCCCCATTCCCCATTCCCCATTCCCAAATCCGCCAATACCTGCATTTGTCCCCAACTCATCTCCGTTTCCGGGTCAAAAGGTTCGTAGGGAGAAGCCTCGGAGGTGGGGTAAAAATGTACTGTTTGCCATCCCATCGCCTCTAATTGTGCATAAACGCGTCCAGCTTCTTCCAGAGTGGCGCAAACTACGAACAAATTCTTACCCTGAGCCTGCGCCAATGCCGAAGCGACCAAACCCTTGGGCAATCGAGAAATGCCATTTAACCGCAATTCTTGTTGTCGGTTTAGCTTAGAAATAAATTCAGTGGTGAGCGGCGATCGCGCTAAGGCACGCACAATAGAAGAAAATGACATAAGTACAACTAGCGGTGGGAGTCTTTGTGAGTCAGAAAATCTTGAGGCAGTTTATGTCAACTATTTTAAAAGTGTTGACAGCCTTCTTATTCTTTCGGTGGAAGAATAATGCACAGCAACTAATAGACTTAAGAACAATAACTATTACTTTGTGTACAGTAAAAGCATTTATAGAAGCACCTTTAATACTAGATACTAGGTATTGAGCTACATTCGCTCTGATAAGCGGCAATTTTAAACATGTCCCCCATCACTTTTGAAATTTTAATCATTTTGGTGCTAATTATTGCCAATGGCGTGTTTTCTATGTCTGAGATGGCGATTGTCTCAGCCCGGAAAGTCAGGCTACAACAGCTTGCCAATCAAGGAGATGCCAAGGCTAGGGTAGCATTGACACTTGCTGAATCTCCAAATCATTTCCTGTCAACCGTTCAAGTAGGTATTTCCCTAATCGGTATCCTGACTGGTGCTTTTGGAGGAGCAACAATTGCCAACCGACTGGCAGTCTATGTAAAACTTGTACCTTTGTTAGCACCTTATAGCGAACCGATATCTTTTGGAATAGTCGTTTTGATCATTACCTATTTGTCGCTGATTGTTGGCGAATTGGTACCAAAGCGTTTGGCATTAAATAATCCAGAAAGGATTGCCTCGATTGTAGCGATTCCGATGCAGGCCTTGGCTGCGATCGCTTCTCCAGTAGTCTTTCTATTAAGTGCTTCTACAGATTTAATCCTGCGAGTGCTGGGAATAACAGCTTCTACCGAGCCGCAAGTCACCGAAGAAGAAATAAAAATCTTAATTGAACAAGGCACTGAGGCGGGAACTTTTGAGGAAGCTGAACAGGATATGGTAGAGCGAGTCTTTCGTTTAGGCGATCGCCCCGTCAGCTATTTAATGACACCCCGTCCCGATATCGTCTGGTTAGACTTAGAAGACACTGCCGAAGAAAATCGTCAAAAAATGGTTGATAGTGCCTATTCTCGGTATCCAGTTTGTCAGGCAGGACTTGACAACGTGCTGGGTGTTATCCCTGTCACCGACTTATTAGCCAGGAGTTTCCGAGGAGAAGCGCTAGACTTAACAGTGGGATTGCGACAACCCGTATTCGTGCCAGAAAGTACCCGTGGATTGAAAGTTTTGGAATTGTTCAAGCAAACCATTACTCACATGGCATTAGTAGTGGATGAATACGGCGTAATTCAAGGATTAGTTACTCTCAACGACATCATGAGCGAAATCGTCGGTGATGTTCCTTCAACAGATGGGCAGGATCAACCCCAAGCTGTGCAACGCGAAGATGGTTCCTGGCTTTTAGATGGGATGTTACCTGTAGAGGAGTTTTTAGAACTTTTTGGTATGGAAGAGTGGGAATCTGAGGAACGCGGCAGTTATCAAACCTTGGGCGGTTTTGTCATTACCCATTTAGGTCGTATTCCTGCCGCAGCCGATCATTTTGAATGGCAAAGTATGCGGATTGAAGTGATGGATATGGATGGGAACCGCGTTGACAAAGTGCTAGTGGTACCGAAGGCAACTAAATCACCAGATACAAAAAATCTGACTAGCGATCGTTGAGGAGTTAGGAGACGCGATTAATCGCGTCTGTACAGGAGTTAGGAGTTATTTCTCACCCAATTCCCAATTCATCAAGTCTTAGATAGACGTTTGACCGCTTCACCCGCCAACATCTGATGCGCTTGCTCCAGAAATTGGGGGATTTTATCGGCATGGGGATTGCGGGCAACACATTGCTGCAAGTTTAATTCCTCTAACCGATCCGCTTTATTACCAGGAAACCAGTGACCGCCATCACCAAGCAGGTTGTAGCGCATTTTGCCATAATCTACCAGGTCGTAGGCGATCGCTAAATTTCGCAACCACAAAATCACCCGAATGTTGACCTCACCAGGGGTTTGGTCAAAGGTTGGTAGATTTTTTTCCCAGGATTTTACCCAATCTTCTCCCAAAGTAGCGATCGCTTCTTCTTCCAACCTTGCTAAGATGGGCGGCAAAATTTCTGATGCCCGATCTACTAACTCTAAAGTCTTCAGGTGTTCATCAAAATCTTGTGGTTTTGCTGCTCCCACACTCAGAGTATGTACCTCTTGATGACTCAAACAAAACAAATCATTAAACACCATTGGACTCAAGGGGGCGCAAAGATTTACTAATTTTTGTGGAGGTTCATACAACAAACCTCCTTTATTAGATGGGCTAATGATAAACACCCCCATATCGTGGCGTTTAGCTGCTTCAATTGCTGCCCAATTCCATTGATTAATGTAGTACCAGTGCAGGTTCACGTAATCAAATAGATTGGTATTAATTGTCTGCACAATTGTATCTGTTGATCCGTGTGTAGAAAAGCCAATAAATCTGACTTTTCCTTCTGCTTGCAACTGCCGCGCTACTTCCCAACAACCACCGGGACGAATGCTATAGTCTAATGACTCAGCATGGTTGATGCCATGTAACCCCAGTAGATCGACATAATCTAGCTGAAGATTTTTCAAGGATTGTTCAAATGTATCGCGGAATTCTTTCGCATCTTCCTTTGGGCTTATTTTGGTCTGAACAATCAACTTTTCACGGGGAAACTGGGGTAGAACTCTTCCCAATTGCATTTCGGAAGTGCCATAACCACGAGCAGTTTCAATATGATTAATCCCAACCTCCACTGCCCTTCTAATCGTCGCTTCCAGATTCGTCTGGCTATCAGCAGGAATTTCATTATCGGGAACATCCTGCCACTTAAACTGATATCTCATGCCACCGCAAGAAAACACTGGCATTTGTAATTCTGTGCGTCCAAATCGTCTATATAGCATCAGTAGATTGTGGATTACTTACCAACTTAAAATCTAAAAACGATAGTCATTCGAGCTTTCAGTGCCACAATCATTCCCTCTGTTCAATCTGTGACACTAGCAATATTCATCGCATTCTTAAATTGGTCAGGTCTTTTGGTTATTGGACTGCGACCAGTATTCCTGTTCCACAAAATAATTATCTCATCTTAGTTACCACTAAAATTCAAATCTTCCTCAACTCTCATTCCCAAATCCAAATAAGATTTACGCAAAATATCTCTCTCAAACTCTGATTTATCAGTGTCCTCTGCACTTCTGCGGCAAGCCACTTCTCTACGTTCGCCCAGCGTATCGCAGACAGACGTTCCCCAAATCTATCTAACTTATTCTGTAACTCGTGCCTAAGCCTTGGCAACATCCAAAATTGGTTAACTTGTCTTGCAAAGGTAGCGGGTTGTCAGATTAATTCTTTAGAGACTGCACTTGGATTAAACAATTTCTCAATGTTTCTGCTAACACCTGTACATGCGGCTCATTAAATAGGCCATCGTGAGATCCAGGAATGTAATGGATATCTAATTGTCCAGTAACTAGTTCGCCCCAGCCGAATTGAGGATCATATTGTGTGCCTATAGCTTCACCTCGATTCTGATCCTCTGTTCGCAACAGGACAGCTCGACCAGGGTAAGGTGAAAATATATATTCACTGGCGGCTTTAGTATTAGTATCCATAATCTTTAAGTGGTTGTCATTTGCAGGTAAATCAAGTACATCTTCCAAGTAACGCTTATATCTATTTTGGAGATGCTGCTTCTGCCAATAACTCCATTGCATAGCTCTTTTCCAAAGGTAGAAAGGCCCTTGTTGAACCATATTATTTAAATGCAAGAAAACTCGCTTGAGAAATGAGACCCGCCAACTATAACCTGGACGACAACTATCAAGGATAACTAGAATACCCACTTCTTTACCTTGCTCTTGGAGTTGCCGAGCCATCTCGAAAGCAACTACACTCCCAAAAGAATAACCTCCCAAAAAATAAGGCCCATTGGGTTGAAGGGTCTGGATTTCTTGAATGTAGTGAGTTGCCATGTCTTCAACCCGCGTATGCAATGGCTGTTTTCCATCTAACCCTTGTGGCTGGAGCGCATAAAATGGTTGATCTGATCCCAGATGCAGTGCCAATTCACGGAAACACAATACTTCTCCACCCAGTCCGTGAATACAGAAAAAAGGTGGTTTGGAACCATTGGGTTGAATTTCTACCAGGGATGACCAGCTAGATTTTGATTGTTCTAAGGTAGTTACTGAAGCCAAGTTTCTTGCTATATTTTCTTCTTGGCAGATTATTCTGGCTAGAGCCTCTACAGTACCTGACTGGAACAGAATGGCAAGGGGCAGATTTTTATTAAATGTCTTTTCAATTTGCCAAAACAGTTTTACTGCTAATATTGAGTGCCCTCCTAACTCAAAGAAGTTGTCTCTGACACCGATAGGCTGAATGCCCAGAACTTGCTCCCAAATTTTGGTCAGTTGTAATTCTACTTCATCACGGGGAGCAACATAGGTGTTTTCTGCATCAAGCCTTGTTGAGTCTGGTGCTGGTAAAGCGCGACGGTCGATTTTGCCGTTGGGGGTTAAAGGTAGGGTATCTATTAAAACGAAAGCACTAGGCACCATATATTCTGGCAGTTTTTGTTTGAGAAAATGGCGCAGTTCGTCTGTGGTTGGTGCCTGTTTTGGGTGAGGAACAATATAGGCAACTAGTCGCTGGTTTTCTGAATTATCAGCTCTAGCTATGACGACATTTTGCTGTATGGTTGGGTGTTCTGCTAGTAAAGCTTCAATTTCTCCCAGTTCGATGCGGAAACCACGAATTTTTACTTGATTATCAAGACGACCAAGGTATTCGATATTACCGTTGCTTAGGTAGCTGGCCAAGTCACCTGTTTTGTAAAGGCGGCTTTCAGAGTCACAACTGAATGGATTATGGATAAATTTTTCTGTTGTTAGTTTAGACTGATTGAAATAACCCCGTGCTAAACCTGCACCACCAATATGTAGTTCTCCTGGAACACCCACAGGTAAGGGTTGCAAATATTTATCTAAAATATAAATCTGGGTGTTGGCTATAGGACGGCCAATGCTAACAAAAGCTTCTTGCTGTTCAATTCGATTAATTGTAGACCAAACAGTTGTTTCTGTGGGGCCGTATAAGTTCCAAACTTCAGCACCTCTTTGATGTAAGTGGTTAGCTAAATTTTGAGTTAAGGCTTCACCACCAGAGAGAATTTTCAGTTGTGCATTTCCTTTCCATCCTGCTTCTAGTAACATTTGCCAAGTCACAGGAGTGGCTTGCATAACAGTAGCAGCAGAGTTATTAAGTTGTTGTAATAACTTAAACCCATCGGCAGTAACTTCCCGACTGACTAAAATTATCTTGGCTCCTAGTGTTAGGGGAAGAAAAATTTCTAAAACAGCAATATCAAAAGATAGAGAAGTAACTGACAACAGACTATCAATATTGGTTAATTGTAGGTGCTGTTGCATCCCTGTGAGGAAGTTGAGGACGTTGCGATGGGTAATTTGTACACCTTTGGGTTTGCCTGTGGAGCCAGAAGTATAAATTGTGTAAATTAAATTATCAGGAGTAATGTATGTTTGTGGCGAATTTTGCTGATGTGCGGCGATGGAGTCTCTGTCGCTATCTAAACAGATAACTTGGGCTTGGTGAGATGGAAGAGTTTTTAATAAATGTTGCTGGGTTAATAAAATGGAAATTTGTGAGTCTTGCAACATGAACGCCAAGCGCTCTTGGGGATAGGCTGGGTCTAAAGGTATATAGGATGCACCTGCTTTAAGGATACCTAAAAGTCCAATTATTAGATTTAGCGATCGCTCTACACAAATTCCCACCGGAATTTCTGGTTGCACTCCCAGTGATTGCAGATAATGCGCTAGCTGATTAGCATAATCATTGAGTTGCTGATAAGTTAATTGCTGGTTGTCAAAGATTACGGCAATGGCGTTGGGAGTTTTTTCAGCTTGAGCTTCAAATAACTGATGGATGCAGGTATTTTTGGGGTAATCAGTTTGAGTATTATTCCACTCCACTAGTAACTGATGCTGTTCAGATTCTTTTAACAGAGGCAAATTTGAAATATGCTGTTCTGGGTTGGCGACGATACCTTCAAGTAAAGTTTGGAAATGCCCTAGCATTCGGGCAATAGTTGTAGTATCGAATAAGTCTGTGTTGTATTCAATCCCAGCTTTGATTCCCTCTGAAGTTTCTTTAATATCGAGGGTAAGATCGAACTTTGCCGCGCCGCTATGCACGTCTAGAGGGGCAATTCTTAATCCCGGAAGTTCCCAAAGTTGGCTTGGGGTATTGTGGAAGGCAAACATTACCTGAAACAGTGGCGAGTGGCTCATATCTCGCTCTGGCTGTAGTTCTTCTACTAGCTTCTCGAAAGGCAAGTCTTGATGGGCATAAGCTCCTAGTGTTACTTCTCGAACTTGACTAAGTAACTGCCGGAAACTTGGATTACCTGCTAAGTTAGTTCGTATAGCTAGGGTATTGACAAAGAAGCCAATCAACCCTTCCGTTTCAACTTGGTTGCGACCAGCAATGGGAGAACCGATGAGAATATCTTCTTGCCCCGTGTAGCGGTACAGTATTGTCCCAAAAGCCGCCAGCAATGTCATAAATAGGGTAACACCCTGTTGATGGGAGAGTTGTTTTAGCGATGCACTCAGATTCTGGGTTAAGATCAGGGATTGTACTGCTCCCTGGTAAGTTTGGACTGCTGGCCGTGGTTGGTCGGTTGGTAATGCCAATACAGTATTTGCACCTGCTAACTGGGTTTTCCAGTAGTCGATTTGGCCCGATAGTATTTCACCCGATAACCATCGATGTTGCCAGACAGCAAAATCAGCATACTGAATGGGCAATTTTGTCAAGGGAGAAGGCTTACTGCTCAAAAAGGCTTCATAAACTTCTGCTAACTGCTGCTCGATAATACCTATTGACCAGCCATCTGAAGCGATGTGGTGCATGACCAACAATAGTATATGCTCTTGCTCGTCTACTTGGAGCAAAGTAGCCCGCAGCATCAAGTCGGATTCTAAGTTAAAGGGGTGTTGCGCCTCTTTCTTTAGGATACATTCCACTTGCTCTTGTGTTACCTCAATTATTTTGAGTTCCACTGGACGAGGCGTGCCAATTACTTGTATAGGGCTACCATCAAGTGATGTAATAAAGTTTGTTCGCAATGCTTCGTGATGGACAACGATCGCATCAAGTGACTGTTGTAATACACCCACATTTAATTTGCCGATTAAGCGTTGTGCATTTGAGAGGATATATGCTCGGCTGTCGGGTTGTAATTGTTGTAAAAACCAGACTCGCTGCTGGGCAAAAGATAAAGGGGCTGATTCTCTGTTGGCGATTTTGGGAATAGTCTGGTTCCCGCTTCTCCTGTCGGAGACGCTGCGCGAACGGGTTGCCGTAGGCATCACTTGAGCTAAAGTAGCGATCGTGGGATTCTCAAATAAGAGTTGCAACGGTATCTCTATCTGAAAAGCTTGACGAATCCTAGACATCACTTGAGTGGCCAGTAGTGAATGACCTCCCAATTCAAAAAAATTGTCGTGGATACCTACTTGTTCTAGACGCAAAACTTTCGCCCAGATGCTAGCTAACACCTCTTCTGTAGCATTTTGGGGTGGGACAAAGTTACTTGACAGAACAAAATCAGATGTATGCGGTGCAGGTAAAGCGCGGCGGTCTATTTTGCCATTAGGATTTAATGGCAAAGTGTCCAAAAGTATAAAAAAGGCAGGTACCATATACTCAGGCAACCGACCTTGCAAAAAGTGACGTAATTCAACCTGACTAGGAATTTGCTCTGGGTTGGCAACAATATAATATGCCACAAGTTGCTTGTCACCGGGAACATCCTCTCTAGCTATAACTAGAGTCTGCGTTAGTGCTGGATGTTGACCTAATACCGCTTCAATTTCTCCCAATTCAACTCGGAAGCCACGTATTTTCACTTGGTGGTCAATGCGACCAAGGAACTCGATATTCCCATCGCTTAAGTGACGCGCCAAGTCCCCAGTTTTGTAAAGACGTGCCCCAGGTTCAGAGCTAAAAGGGTTGAAAATAAACCTATCTATGGTCAATTCTGGACGGTTAAGATAGCCTCGCGCCAAACCAATACCACCAATGTGCAGTTCACCTGATTCACCAACAGGTACAGGCTGCAAATTTTCATCAAGGATGTGAATCTCTGCATTGGCCACGGGGCGACCTATAGGAGCAATGGTATAATTATTGCCGCGCTGACAAGTCCAGAAAGTGGTATCAATAGAGGCTTCTGTCGGGCCATAGCAATTATGGAGAACATTGTCCAAATCCATTTTGGCAAAAAAGCGTTCTATGAGTTCGCCAGGTAAAGCTTCACCACCACAGGTAATATGCCTCAGAAATGAGCAATTCTCAATTCCCTTTTCTTCTAGTAAGACACGCAGTATAGAAGGTACTAAGGCCAAGACAGTGATTTGCTGCTCAGTAATGACCTTCACAAGGTATGCAGTGTCTTGATGTCCACCAGGGCTAGCCACGATCAATTGCCCCCCGAAGCACAATGGCCAGAATATCTGCCACACAGAGGGATCGAAGCTAAAAGAAATAGTCAGTAAAACCTTATCTGCCTGAGTTAATCTAAAGGTTGTTTGCCGCCAGTAGAGTTGATTGCGGATACCACGGTGAGGGATCATAACACCCTTGGGCTGTCCTGTAGAACCAGATGTGTAAATTACGTAGATAAGATTATCATCTGTCGTTTCATTTACAGGATTTTCTTGACTATTTTGAATATTTCCTTGCCAATTTGAATCGAGACAAACTACCTGTGCTTGATGCTGTGGCAAGTTATTGAGCAATTTTTCTTGGGTTAACAATACTGGTGTCTGAGTGTCTTCTAATATGAAGGCTAAACGCTCTGAAGGATATGCCGGATCTAAAGGTACGTAAGCACCTCCAGCTTTGAGAATTCCCAGTATTCCTACTATCATCTCCAAGGAGCGCTCTAGGCAAATGCCCACAAGTACTTCAGGACCAACGCCTAAAGCGCGTAGGTGATGTGCTAGTTGATTAGCCTGCTGATTTAGCTGCCAATAAGTAAGTTGTGTATTTTCAAATATTACAGCAATGGACTGAGGCGATCGCTCAACTTGCATCTCAAACATTTGGTGGATGCACAAATCCTGATGATCTAATTCAGTATCATTCCATTCCTGTATAACTTGAGTATCGAGGATATTAGTTAAGGTGTTTAAGGGAATATTTTGCTTATACTCTGAAATTTGCCTATTTATCTGCATTTTCTATGTACCAACTCCCTAAGGAGATGCCATTATTTTAATTTATTCTTTATTGTATATGGGTTTATATCAAATCCTATGCAAGGTTATATATTAAGGTATCTCAGCATAAAAGACCGAAATTGTATAAACACAAACTAGCTTGGCTTCAGAGGTGAGACGCTGGGCGAACATTTTTTAGGTTTTCGTACACAGGCAAATCATATAAAATTTTAAATATAATCCATATTTAAATCTATAGATCCTCAACAACTTCAATCTAACTAATACAATTATCCCCATTTTTAACAAATACTTAATTTAAATCGGTCACTTTTAAATACCATTTATTTAAAAGTATTAGCCTCTTGCGTTGGTTTGATAGTACGACATTAAAATAGCCGTTTTACAGAAAATATCATAAACTCCAAATCCAGTCATGGTAGGGGAAACAGACCTCAATTAGATTTTCTTTGTTATTCAACTCTATAAAAGAAACTGAATAGCCAAGTATTACTATTTAAATCTTTATGGATAGCAATGTATGGACTTTTTTTACAGATTTCATTTATTTTAGTTAATAATTTAAAAATTTTTGTTTCATCAGGATATAGACTTACAGAAATTAATACTGAAAAAAGTTTATCTTTTTTTATAGGAACTTGGTTATGGTAAAAAATATTTATTACCGAATCTTCATTCTGTTTCTTTATATGTAAAAATAGCGTGAAGCCATGATTATGATTTGTTTAAATAATTAAGTAGGGGCCATGAACTGCATATACTAAAAACACATCAGAGAGGAAATAGGACTCAGGACTATAGCAATCTGAGTTGAAATGCAAGAACATACGGAGATTGAAAATACGTGTTTTAAGCTATTTTAGCGATTTTCTTCACATAAAGTGGTGTAATATTTCTTACTTGATGCCACTATTCTCAAATCAGATCTTCATAAAAACTATCATCGGCATAAAGATAATGTAGGCAAAAAGATTTAGGAGGTGAAACTATCTATAAATGCAGATATAACAAGACTCACAGACAGATTTTGTTCATTTATTAGAATTTATTATCGTTAATCTGTTACAAAATTCTCTATAGAGATAACCATGAGACTGACACAAGTTCAAGAGTTCAAACACAAAATAAATTATGTAAAGTTTTGTAACGATATCCAAACTTTTGATGCGTTTCGTTATATGTTATTTGTGTAAGTTTTGTTAATTAAGTAATTATGCGTAAAAAACAGAGAACTTATAAGCAAAGCTAAATTCATCTAACTAGATATGCTACAGTAGTTCCCAAAGGAACATAATTATATCATAGAAGTCAAACTCTGCAATGTAACTGTAATAACTCAGTTCAACTGTTACGCACTTTGAAAAGCTTAATAATTTTACCTTACCTACTTAATTATTAATGTCATGTCAGGAACTTTATTAAACTATAGAAGTTAACTTACCCAAAAATCATTATTTTTGCGTTCAAAGCTCAAAATATCCAGACTAAACTGAATCTTAACTTGGAACAAAAGCTAAATATCTGGGTAGTGAATTTCCTCAAACTGATCCTAGAATATGCTTTTGATAGAGAAATTAAAGTTAATCCGAACAAGATAGTTAATAATATTTTAGACTACAAAGAAAGGGTTTCTTTGAAATGAAAATATGGGATATATCACTTGTCTTAATATTAAATTTATTTATTAAGTTTTGATCAAAATTCCATCAAATTTTAAATATACCAAGTGTTCCTAAGTATGAGTAATCAAAGCATTACAACAAATAAATTCAGTGAAGTACCTTTGGATTTACGTGCATCTGCATCTGTGAGGGTACGTAAAGGTTCATGGTGGTTGAGATTAATAACATTGTTTCTGGTAGACTATACCCTTTTATCTTTAGCTTGGATTTTTGCAGGATATAAATCTTTTTATGATAATTTTTATTGGGATTTACCTAGTCATTACTTACCGATTTTAATAACCATTGGTATTCAAATAGGATCGCTAGCTATAGAAGGTATTTATAGAGAAGGTCAAAAACGCTATGACTATTTGAACATTATTAAATCGCTAACTTTTGCTCATGGATTAATAGTCTTTGCTTGTTTTTTGTATCAACCAGTTGTTGATATTACACGCCCAAAATTAATATTGTTATCTTGGTTTCTAAGTATATTATTTATTTGCACTGGTAGGTACAGTGTAAATATTACCTTAGAATACTTGCGTAAGCAGAAGAAAATAGTTCGTTCTTCTGTGTTCATTATTTGTGATCCTCAAGACCATGAGCAGATTGCTAGCTTTATTAAAAAAGAAAAGCACTATATTGTATCTGGAACTGCTCATGCTAATTCATTAGACAGATATCAGCGTCAAAAAACATTAAATCAACTTAATGAATTAGGTGTAACAGAGGTTTTTATATCTTGGGATGCTCTAAAAAATAGAATGTTTTTATGTTGGTTATTTCAAGCATCTGGTATTCAAGTACATATTTTACCGATGGAATTAAAACCAATTTATAAAAACGTAGAATTTAATAGAATAGGGGGTATGCCTTGTCTGAGTTTGGATTGCCCGATAATTACAGGTAAGGATTTTTGGATAAAACGTACCTGTGATTTCTGTTTTGCAAGTTTATTTGTAATGTTATCATTTCCAATTTACATAGCTATAGCTATAGCTATTAAACTGGACTCTCCTGGCACAATATTTTACAGGCAAACTCGTATAGGCCTACATGGGCAACAGTTTAAGGTATGGAAATTCAGAACTATGAGGTCTGATGCAGAAAAATTACAGAAAGAATTAGAAGCTTTAAATGAAACGAAAGATGGGATTATCTTTAAAATTAAAGACGACCCTCGTATTACTCGCGTTGGAAAATTTCTTAGACGTTATAGCTTAGACGAATTACCTCAACTTTTTAACGTTATCCTTGGAGAAATGAGTATAGTCGGTCCTCGCCCATTACCTACAAGGGATGTAGACAAGTTTTCGGAACATCATTTTATTCGACATGAAGTTTTACCTGGTATTACAGGTCTTTGGCAAGTCTCAGGTCGCTCAGACATCGTAGATTTTGAACAAGTTATAAATCTGGATCTTAACTACATTGAAAATTGGTCTCTTGGCTTAGACTTTGAAATTTTGCTCAAAACAGTTATGGTAGTTTTGAAAAAAGAAGGTGCTTACTAAGCTTGATGTTATCCACTTTTTAAGCATCAATATTGACAGTAAAACCTTTGGAATCCGGCAGTTTTACTTTAATAAAATTGAAGGGTAAGTAGTAAAGTACAAAAAGTTTTTTGCTAAAAAACTAGGTTTGTTGTTGGTTAAATAAAACCTAGATGCTGGTTTTAGATAAGCCCAATCATAGTCAAAACAAATAAAATCATAGTGAATAGGTAATAACTATAATGGTTATGTATTATTACAAATATTGCAACTTAAAGTTTAATTTGCGGATTTGATTGGGATTTTTAATTTATTAATATTTATTACCTATCTATTTAATGATCCTCTTTGGCAGTCTGAAAGCACAGGTTATTATTACATAAATTTATGCTATAGAACCAATAAAAAATTGACGATATATTTATATTGGAAAAAGTCAAATAGTAAAATCATGAAATACATAGGTATTTAGTAATTTAAAAGGAATTAAGCTGAATTAATAATTGTAAGAATGCTAGAAAAGTATAAACTTATAAGTAATTCTCTTTCAATGATAGTAAATCGGTTAGCACAAAGCATTACGGCCTTTGTATTGACCGCTGCTATCGCTCGCACTTTAGGAGCTGAGGCTTTAGGGCAGTATCTATTAGCGTATAGCTACTACTTTATATTTGTAGGCATAGCTTCACAGGGGCTAAAGATATTATTTACAAGAGAACTAGCCCGTGAGCCAGAAAAAACATCAGTTTATTTAATGAGTGGTACGTGGCTACAGTTAATATTTAGTTTCTTCAGTTATGGGGCACTAGTGGTTGTAGTCTTTTTACTTCCATATAGCTCAAAAACCTCTACAGTTTGCTATGTCATGGGCTTGACGATAATTCCCTTTGCACTTTCCAATATCACAGAGGCAATTTTTCAAGCCATAGAAAAGATGCATTTGATTGCCATTGCTACAGTTCCAGTGTATGTCCTACGCCTACTAATAATGATCTGGGCAATACAATTGAAGTATGGAATTGAATATTTGGGAGCGATACTATTTTTTTCGGAAACACTAATTCTGGTAATTGAATGGATTATCATAACACGCTTTGTCAGAATCCAATGGCAGATTGATGGTGATTTTGTATGGAATACAATTAAAACTGCACGGACATTTTTTGCTATTGAAGCAATAGCTGTAATAAGTAGCAGAATTCAAATTTTAATTCTTTCATTGCTAGGAAATGAGTTTTTAGTAGGTCTTTTTGGTGGAATTGCACAACTGCTGCAACCATTTTTGATTATTGCCAATAGTATAATTGTAGCAATGTTTCCGAGACTATCCCAAGTAGTAGATAAAGGATGGAAAAAGCAGCAGCAGATAGCTGAAAGCTTTATCGAAGTTCTACTAGCTATGGGATTACCGTTGTTCCTTGGATTGTTATTTTTTGGCAAAGATTTACTGGTTTTTGTTTATGATTCTAGCTTTGCTCAAGGAAGTCTAGCGCTGAGTATAACTGCCATATCACTACTTTTATTGCCTTTCATACGGACGCTCTGCTATCTACTTGTAGCCAACCATTTTGAGATAATTAACCTGCGTGAAGTGGTTATCACAACTATATTAGGAAGTTTGGCAGGTATAGCATTAGTTTCGCAATATCAGTTACTAGGTGCAGCTATAATGTCATTGCTAATGACTATTCTTGGATTTAGTCAGTATTTTTACTTCACCTATACCCTCTTATTCCCATTAAATTTATGGATAATTATTCGCCGTCCTCTTATGATCAGCAGTTTAATGATAGTTGTATTTTTAATTTTAAAAAGACTTAATTTAGAATTTTTATCAACTCTAATTATTGCGACTTGCTCTTATATTTTATTTATTATTTCTATAAGTTTTCATGCTGTAGGTGGAATTAATATTATAAAAGAAAAACTTTTAAGGAAGGGATAAAATCTAAATAACGAACAATGTTTATAAAAGAGGAAAGTTTCCAAATTATAACTATAGCAATGAATATTGAATATCTTCAAGCAACAAACAAAAAAGTAACAAACAAAAAATTAACAATGATAAATGAAAGCAACCAAACGATAGTCAGCGTGGTGATTCCTACACGCAATAGACCAAAAATTGTTGCTAGAGGTGTCATAACCGCATTAACTCAAACGCTGCAATCAATTGAAGTGATTGTGATAATAGACGGACCAGATAAGGAAACAGCCAATGTACTATCTGAGATAGCCGATGCAAGATTGAGAGTGATAGAACTACCAAAAAATGTTGGACCATCTGGTGCTAGAAATGCTGGTGTGAGAGAAGCCAAGGGCACTTGGATCGCTTTTTTAGATGATGATGATGAATGGCTTCCAGAAAAATTGGAGCGTCAACTTGAAGTAGCAAATAATTCCCATTATGATTTTCCACTTGTTGCCAGTCGTTTCATTTCCCAGACTCAAAAAGGTGAGTTTATTTGTCCTAGAAGGCTACCTAACCTCTCTGAACCTTTAAGTGAATATCTTTTTGCGCGTAACTCCTTTTTTAAAGGAGAAGGCTGTATACAAACCTCAACTATTTTCGTGAAAAAAGAGTTAATGCAAAAAATGCCTTTAGAAGAAAAATTTTATAGACATGAGGATTGGGAGTGGTTGCTTAGGGTTAGTGCTATGGAAGGTGTAGGAGTAGAGTTTGTACCTGAGGCTATGTCAATCTGGCATTCAGACTTGGGAATCGAGCGCTTAAGCAACATAAATGACTGGCAATATTCTTTGGATTGGATTCGTTCCACCCGCAATTTAGTAACTCCAAAGGCTTACTCAGGTTTTATTGTAACAATTACAACTCCTTCTGCCTCCTCCGTAGGCGATTGGAAAGCCTTCTTTCCTTTGTTGTGGGAAGCTATACGCTGGGGCAAGCTCCGACCAATTGATATATTCCTGTACTTAACTATGTGGTTGTTACCTCAACAATTAAGACAGAAAGTTCGCTCTGTTTTTACCAAGAATTTTAAAACATAAGAGGCTCTTCAAAATAGAAAGGCAGAAGGTAGAAGATAACAAGAATTACAAAAAAACTTGAAGCGTAAATTTCAAAACCACTAAAAAAGGAAATTGTGGCTATAACTATAGCGCAAGACGCAAAACATATTTTCTAAAATTCTAAATTTTTAAGGCTAACTTGCTTCCAAAAAATATAGCCACTTCATAAAAGGTGACTAAATAGAAACAGATAGTAAAGTCTTTTTCAAAATTAACTGATACTGCTAATCAAAACTTTATAATTTGTTTAATATATACGATATACTGGTATTTTATAAGCAATGAGGAAAATTTTTATTTTTGCTGAACAATTGATTACAGCTACTTGTTTAATGATCTATTCAGGCAGCCCAATAGATGCGCTTCTAACGGAAGGCTTTACCGTCAAACAAGATGATAGAATTATATTTAGGTTGTTTTTCACTTTTACTTATATAGTTACCCTTTGCTTAATTACTCTGCGTTGGAAGAAGGTTGCTTACGTCTTTAGTAGAGATAAATTTATTTGGATATTACTCTTAGTATGTGCACTTTCTAGTTTTTGGTCTATAGACTCAGATACTACTATACGTCGTGTTTTTGGACTTACAGGAACAATGCTGTTTGGGCTTTATTTAGCTTCACGCTACACCTTAAAACAACAGCTCAAGTTATGTGCATATATGCTTGGCATCTCAGCAATACTGTGTTTCTTATTTGTTTTTTTCTTACCACAAATTGGGATCGATCCTGCATTTAATACCTGGCGAGGAATATACCCGCAGAAAAATGTTCTCGGTAAAAGATTTGTACTTAGTGGCGCAGTCTTTTTCTTTCTTGCCATGACTAATCGGGAAAATCACTGGGTTTTATGGCTTGGCTATGTTACTTCTGGATTACTTGTATTTTTATCAAAATCAACAACATCTATAGGTAATTTAATAATTATTACATTTGCTTTTTTTATATATTATCGAATTTTAACTTTAAAATATAAATTAATGATACCTATTTTAACATTAATATCTACCATTGGTCTAACCTTTTATATCTGGTTTATCTCACAAGCTGATACAATTCTAGGTTCAGTAGGTAAAGATACAACACTCACTGGGCGTTCAGAATTATGGCCTGCTGTCTTGGAGATGATTGCCAAAAAACCGTGGCTAGGATATGGGTATGGCGCATTCTGGATTGAGCAGAATGGTTACTCTGCTAGTGTTATAGAAACGATACAATGGAATGCTCCTAATGCTCACAATGGTTTTCTCGATCTCTGGGTAGCGTTGGGTCTACTAGGAATCTTGGTTTTTGCAATTGGGTTTGTTGTTAATTTATTAAGAGCTATATATTTAATTCGGCGGGAGCAAACATCTGAAAATTTATGGCTGTTAGTTTATCTTACCTTTATTATTCTTGCAAATCTAACTGAAACCTCCTTATTAGAGCAAAATAGTCTTGAATGGATACTTTATGTATCAGCAATATTATCAAGCAAAGTTCCTACACGAGCAAATATCTAAAAATAGAATTAATATAATTCCTCGGCTTAATGAGATAACTATGCAGCCACTGGAATTTCGTAAAACTAAATAAAACGATAATTTTAATTATTTCATTGATATATTAACTAGAATATAGACCAATTATTTCCAAGTTACAGGTTATGTATCGAACTAATACTTTCAAGGTTATTATGCTAGGCCCTAGCTTACTCCAGCAAGGTGGTATTTCCGGTTATGAGAAACTTTTTTTGGAGTATGCTCCTTCTGAAGTCCAAGTCTCTCATATCATTACTCACGAAGAAGGAGCTATCGTACTCAAAATCACAGTGTTTTTGAAAGCTATATGGGAATTTATATGGATGTTAATAAGGGAAGAAGTTGATATTGTTCAAATTCAAATTTCACAGCGCGGCAGTGTTTTACGGCAAGCAACTATGGCACTTTTAGCTTGGGTATTTCACAAGCCAATAATTTTACATGCTCATGGTAGTCAATTTCATCTTTTCTATGCTGGACTTCCAAAATGGGCACAGAAATTGCTAAGTTGGGTTATTTGCAAGTGTCGACGCTTAATTGTATTATCTGAAAGTTGGAAAAGCTTCTATATAGAAAATCTTGGTCTTAAACCTGAACAAGTTGTAGTTTTGTACAATCCAGTGAAATTTCCTCATGAAGTTCCACACCGTTCAGCTTCTGTAAAAGTGAACTTACTTTTTTTAGGACGAATTGGTCAACGGAAAGGAGCATTTGATTTGATCAAAGCTTTTTCTTTTTTGCCTACTGAATCTAAAAATAGATCAAGTCTGATTATGGCAGGAGATGGAGACATAGAAGAGGCACGCAATTTAATTACGGCTTTAAATCTACAAAGCTATATACAATTGCCTGGCTGGATAGGGTCAGATGAACGTGATATTCTTTTAAGGAAGGCAGATGTTTTTGTGTTGCCCTCTTATAACGAAGGTCTCCCACTAGCAATGCTGGAAGCAATGGCTTGGGAATTACCAGTCATAGTTACACCAGTAGGAGGCATACCTGAGATAGTTACTCAATCTGAAAATGGATTAATCGTTAATCCAGGAAGTGTTGAGCAGCTATCAGATGCTATTAGGTCTTTGATTGAAAATGAGGATTTGAGGTTTTCTCTAGGATCTAAAGCGAGAAAAAGTGTTTTTAATCTTGATATCAAAAATCACTGGATTTCTTTTCTTGATTTATATCGTTCAGTATTAAGTTGAAAAAATAAATCTAGCAACTGCAAAATGGAAATCTATAAAAATGAAGACCTCCACTTGATTCAGCCCAGTTTCACAAGGAATGACTAAAATTTACCCAAAAAAGGCAGATTTTAGAATTGACAAGTCAGTGTTTTACTAAACTGATTAAGAGTTGAGATTATGATGGCATTACCTAAAAAAGTACTAATTATCGTTGAAAATCTGCCTGTTCCCTTTGATCGGCGGGTATGGATGGAAGCAACTACTTTGCAAAAAGCTGGCTATGAAGTTAGTGTAATTTCACCAACAGGTAATGGTTTTGATAAATCTTACGAAATTATTGAGAAAATTCACATTTATCGTCATCCTCTACCACCAGAAGAAAGTTCTGTCTTTGGTTATCTTCTAGAGTATAGTTGGGCGATTAATTGGCAATTCCGTCTAGCTCAACGGGTATGGCGAGAGCGTGGTTTTGATATTATCCATATTTGTAAT
Organism: Nostoc sp.; assembly: GCF_036917775.1. GTDB lineage: Bacteria > Cyanobacteriota > Cyanobacteriia > Cyanobacteriales > Nostocaceae > Nostoc. The sequence goes on along the minus strand of NZ_JBALEQ010000154.1, from coordinate 38,971 downwards.
CCGCCAGATTTACTTTTTTTAGTAGCAGGATGGTTTAAATTATTTCATCGCGTCTGGGTTATTTTTGATCATCATGACCTCAGTCCCGAGATGTATGAAGCTAAGTATCAACGGCGGGATATTTTTTATCATGGATTATGCTGGGCTGAACGCTTGACCTATGCCACAGCAGATATAGTAATTTCAACGAACGAGTCGCACCGAGAAGTAGCTCTTACCCGTGGGCACAAGAAATCGGAGAATGTCTTTGTAGTTCGTAGTGCGCCCGACCTTTCCCGTTTTCACAGAATGCCCCCAAATCCGAATTATCGTAGAGGTAAGAAGCACTTGATAGGATATATGGGTGTTATGGGTGAACCAGAGGGAATTGATTATCTTCTGAGAATAGTATATTATATTACCGAGAAAAAAAATCGCCAAGATATTCACTTTATGTTGATTGGTAGTGGACCAGCAGCCGAAAAACTTAAAGTTTTATCCAAAGAGTTAGGAGTGAGTGAGTTTGTAGAATTTACAGGGTTTAAGCAAGGGGAGGAACTTTTAGAAAGGCTTTCCAGTTGTGACGTTTGTGTAGAACCCTCCCCAACGTCTGCTTATAACGAAAACTGCACTATGAATAAAATCCTCGAATACATGGCGATGGGAAAAGCAATTGTCCAATTTGATTTGCGAGAGGGAAGACGTTCTGCCCAGGAAGCATCTCTTTATGCCAAGCCTAATGATGAGGTTGAATTTGCTGAGAAAATTCTAGAGCTTCTAGATTCTCCTGAACTTAGAGAAAAGATAGGAGCCGAGGGACGACTGAGAATGGAGAAGATTCTTGAATGGCAATATCAAGCTCCGAAATTGTTAGAGGCTTATAATAAGATTTTGCAAAGCTAGTTGGCATTATTGTGCGACAATGGGAACTAAATTTATAACTTAGATAGTCTATACTATTGTAATATTGTCAAATCGCATCATTCTTGTCAATTGCAGTGGTTTGTGCATTCTCTAAGTCTTTTTTAGTTTCTTACTTAATATCTGTATTTGGGAAGATTTATGTCAGAAAAATCTACGGAATCTAGAGAATCTATTGATTTAGACCTCAGTCGTTACGTATTCATATTGAAACGATGGTGGCTACCTGCTACTGCAATATTTACAGCTACAGTTGTTCTTAGTGCTATAGCTACACAATTTATGAAGCCATCCTATGAAGCCGAAGGAAAACTATTATTTAGAATTCCTTCTTTTAAAGTAGTAGGATCTAGTCTTTTGCCTAGTAATACAGAAGGAGGAGATGCAGGGGATTTAAAATCGCTGATAGCAACTCAAAATCCTATAAACACTCAGATAGAAGTTATTTCTTCCCCTGCCTTATTGCAGAAGACAATAGATAAGCTACAACTGAAAGATAAAGAAGGTAAACCTCTAGAAGTAGAAAAGCTGCGGAAATCTTTGACCCTGAAAATTGTTAGTGCAACGGATGTATTGCGAATTAGCTATACCAGCCCTGACCCCGAGCAATCAGCAGCAGTGGTCAACACAATTATGAGTCTTTATTTAGATAATGATATTCTGACAAATCGGTCTGAGGCCGCAGCAACTCGTCAATTTATTGCCAAGCAGCTTCCTAAAACTCAAGAAGTTGTTAATAATACAGAAGTAGCACTACGTATATTTAAACAGAAGTATCAGATAGCAGATTTGTCAGAGGAAACAAAGTCAGCTGTTGCAACTATTGGAAATCTAGACAATGAGATGAATACTGTTAAGGCTCAGCTGGATGAGGTAAACGCCCAAACCAATGAACTGCGCCAGAAAGTAGAGCTAAATTCTCAGGAAGCGATCGCTGTGAGTGCCCTTAGTCAGTCGCCCGCAGTGCAGGGAGTTCTTGCACAACTTCAAGAAACTGATCGACAGCTAGCAATTGAGCGTAGCCGTTTTCTAGATGACAACCCTGTAGTTGTTAACTTAGAAGCAAAGAAAGCTAGCTTAAAATCTCTCTTACAACAGCAAATTGGTCAAACTGTTGGCAATAAAACAGAAGTTTCACAGAACCTATTACAAATTGGAGAACTAAGACAAAACCTAATCCAAAATTTTCTGCAATCAGAAATACAGCGCATTGGTTTAGCAAAAAGACTCTCCTCTTTATATAACTCCCGTTCTATATACGAAAAGCGCGTTAAACTCATACCCCAGCTAGCACAAAATCAGAGAGAGCTAGAACGAAAAGTTGAAGTTGCAGAATCAACATATCAAACCCTATTGAAAAAGGTTCAAGAATTACAGTTAGTTGAGAATACAAATACAGCCAGTTCGAGGATTATTGCTCAGGCTATAGTGCCCGATAAGCCAGTAGAAGGCAAAAAAATTATTGTTTTAGTGCTAGGAGTAATGTTCGGTTTATTCTTGGCTACTACAACAGTTCTTGTTCTAGGTATGAGAGATAGATCTCTGAAAACACTTCAGGAAATCAGAGATATATTTAGATATACTTTGTTAGGAATTGTGCCTTTGTCTGTTAAAAAGATTCGCTCCCGTTATTCACATACAGAATCAATAAATCAAACAATTGCTGTTAGAGATACGCCCTACTCTTTAACTAGCGAAATGTACAGAATGATTCAAGCGAATCTGAAATTCCTGAGTTCAGATAAAGTACTGAAAACTATTGTGGTAACTAGCGCAGTTCCTAAAGAAGGCAAGTCTACAGTCTCAGCTAATTTGGCAACAGCGATCGCTCAATTAGGACGTCAAGTTTTACTAATAGATGCAGATATGCGAGTTCCTTCTCAGCATCATCTGTGGGAAGTAAGTAATGCAGATGGCTTGAGTGAAGTTCTTACAGGTCAGACTGAATTTGATGTTGCTTTATCTAAAGTAATGGATAATCTTGATGTTTTAACTGCTGGTTCTAGACCTCCTAATCCACTTGCTTTGCTTGACTCAAAGCGGATGGCATCGCTGATCGAAAGTTTGTCACCTCTGTATAAATATGATTTTGTAATTATTGATGCTCCTCCCTTGCTTTTGGCAGCCGATGCTTTGACTATAAGCCAAATGACTGATGGGATTTTGTTAGTAGCTCGGCCTGGGGTAATTGATTCTAACAGTGCATCTGCCGCCCAAGAAATGCTAGAGAGATCCAGTCACAATGTATTAGGTTTAGTTGTGAATGGTATCATTGATAAAAATGAATCTAGTAGTTATTTCAACCATGTTAAACAATACTTTACTCATGACGATTTGGCAAGAGAGACAAAGCTAAAAAAACGTATTCCAGACAAAACATCTGTATAAATTAAGTTAGATAAATTAAGATTTTGTTTTACTAGTTAATTTAATATTATAACTGGTAAATAATCATACAGGATTAACTACACAATAACTTGAACAACTTAGCTGAAATTCTTGCTTAGGAAAACATTAATAAATTGAATTCTATTTTGATACTTCTATCATATGTGTTTAATTATTTAGCCAAAAAACAATAAGCCTACCAGTTAAAGTAGGCTTATTGTTTTGTATAACTCTAGACTTCAGCCTGACAGAACTATGTATTGTGATTGTAGGGTATACATTTCAGGACATAATATTACGGTTACTGGTATTCGTGTCCTCCAATATCATATCCAGCACCGACGGGACGAGGTTTACCAAAATAATCATTTTTCAAATTATTCCACTTAAAACCATTATTTATGGCCCGACTAGTTCCTTTGATTCTAAAGTCACCACCTGATGGATTTACAAACTGTGGATCTGCCATAATATCGTTAGGTCCCACAGAAACCACACGAGAACCATTGTTGTTGTAAAGGTTGTAGTTAAAAGTAGTGTTGGTACTTTTATTATTCAAGCTTATTGGTTTGTTAGGCGCAGAATAAAGGATGTTATTGATAATTTTGATATCACCAGAATAATTACTCATGATTTGCCCGTAATTAATTCCCGCAGTTTGGTTATTCAGATAAGCTGTGTTGTGGACAAAATCTACATGGTCGCTGTCATAGGCATGCATGCCTGAACCACCATTTATATATGAGATATTGTTGGCAATCAAAGTACGTCCTTTATACCCACTTTTTCTTGAACGATCAACAATAATGCCATTACCGTCTTGGAACTTTCCGTTGAAAATCCAGGGAACTAACATTTTATTGTTGTAAACCTTGTTTCTAGTTATAAAAATCTTGTAGCCTTGGCTGTTGTCATAATTGAAAGGTTCAAGGATCGAAATACCACTACAACCGTAGACTGAGTACCAGGCATTATTGAACACCTCGTTATTATCTATTGTTATATAGTCTGACGCCGTAGCTGAAATGCCACCACCTCCACAATCATGTATTTTGTTGTTCAGAATACGTATATGGTGGGGGCGACCATTTTGTCGGCCATCTATATTTATGCAGTTTCCACTGGTCAGTGGGTTGGATTTATTGTACTTCTGACTCAGCGCATAACTCAGGGTTATATTGGTATTATTCCCTACAACCTCCAAACCATTTATCTCAATATATGAGGCTCCATTCTCAATGAAAATTCCATTCCATCCATTGTGCTGAATTTTTGGCTTATCTCCAGGATATGCCTTATAGGTAATCCATGAATTTGCCTTTCCAGAGCGTTTAATTACTAGTGCTGAACCAGCAGGGGTACTATTCTTGTATACCCCATCCATAATCAATACTGTCGTGCCAGGGTTAGTTAGGTCTGCTGCTCTTTGAATCGTCCTAAAGGCAGATGAGGGAGTGAGTCCGCTATTTTTGTCGTTTCCGCTACCACTAACATAGTATGTTGTATTTGTAACCTGGCTGATCAGCTTGCGACTCGGAAGTGAAATGTTTTGATCGGTGGATAACTGGCGAACGTCTTTAATTAAAGACTCTGTTATTCTCTGTCCTTGAACCAGACCTGTTAATGCCCAGGGGAGTACAAGAGATGCACTTAAACTGAGAAAGCCTAAACCATGAATCATCATAGGGGAAAATAGGGTTATATTGCAAAAACTGAATCGTCAACGGTCAGTAACTCTAGCCTTGGTCAGTAAGTCAGTATTGGATACGGTCGTGTAACTGCCATTTGTAAGTTTATAAACGGTTTATCAGGTTTGCACCTGAGCATTTCCACGTAAATATCGCTGAAATGCTTTTTAGGTAGTGTTTAAAAAATGACAGCTATTTGGTAAAAGTACTGAAAAAAGAGTATCAGTATACAGAATCATCACATTAACGAACACTAACCAACTGTGCAAATTACATCATTTCCAATTGGACATCATTCTACTGTGTATACGCGGTATCTGTAGTTGAGATAGTATATCTGTCATTAAACAGTTATTTTACTTAAATAATTCTTATGATAATGATAATCAAATCGAGGACGCGAGTCTTATAGGGATTGGATTATAGAATTTTTACCCTTTAAAGTATTCTCGTTATCATAAAAAATCTGAGTAACTAAAACAAAGTTTTAAAAGGTATATCAATGGCAAATTCAGAAATTTCAGTGATAGCTTTCGGTTTACGGAATTTAAAGCTCAGTAATAAGGCTTAGACTTTTATAAAGTTTAGTATAAAATATCAAATAATTTAAGAAGCGATCGCAAAAGCCAAGACAGTTCTTTACCCTAGTATTGTCTTATCCTGTGGTCAAATAAGACTATCTGGGAAGCGTTGGGGAAAGGTGTATTTCATTTACTGGCAACTGCTGTAATTTAACTAATACTTACGCGTAAGAGATACTCGCTTTTTTTAAGAGGGATCGAGCTTTCTGGTTTTGAGTGCGTAAGTCCAGTTAATAAAAGAGGTGGTTATTGTGGAGAATAGTTCAAGATAGATGAATATTGCTCTCGCAATGGAATACACCAAGAGCAATTAATCTCATTGTAATTTTGGGGACGGAGAAGTTTCACCAACGTCCCCAATTCACATCTGTATATTAGGCTAGAGTCCGAATAAGTTCAGAAGATTAAAGATAACACCGAGAGGGCCAGTTATAGTGTTTATGGTATCGCCAGTCTTAGCGGAACCCGATCGGTTGACTACAACAACATCATTATTGCGGAGTATGGGATTAGTTTGCTCATTAATGCCAGCAGAAAAATCCACTTTTACTATGCGTTTAGTAACAGAACCGTTAGGGTTGAGGCGAATCAAATCAACAGCACTGCTACTAGCTCTGGCATCATTAAATCCGCCAGCTGCCAGTATAGCTTGATTTAAAGAGCTATTCGGTTGAACGTCTGTTAACCCTGGTTTTTTAACTTCACCTACCACACCAACTTGAATGCGTGTAGGAGACAAAGTAGTAGTAGCTAATTGAGTAGCTTCTGCGGGGTTAATCTCAGTTGCCGTCGGAATAACAATCGTATCTCCGTCTTGCACGATGATGTCTTGACTAGCGTCGCCACTTTGCAATAGTTGCCAAAGGTTAATATCTATAGCTTGTTCTGAGCCAGTTCTTGTAAGTCGACGTAGCCTGAGATTACGAACATCAGCCTGTGCTGTAATTCCCCCAGCTAGTTGAATAACCCGTGTCACGTTTGGTAGACCATTGGGATTAGCAGTACCACTGTTAGTTGCTGCGCCTCCCTGAGCATCTGTGCTGGCTGGGGTAACAAGATACGAACCGGGGCGATTAACTTCACCGATAATTGTTACCGTGCGAGGCGTGGTTTGGCTGGCAGCAAAGTTAGATGCAAATATATTACGAGATTCTGCCACGTTGAAGTTGGTTGCTGTTGGTACAACTATGGTGTCTCCATCGCGCAAGGTAATATCCTGTGATAACCTACCTGTTTGGATAAGTTCCTTCAAATTGACGCTAACAGCTTGCTCTGAAGAACGTCCTATTTTACGCCTTAATTGAATTTGACTCACATCCGCAGCTAAGGTTACGCCCTGTGCTGTTGTCAATGCGGCTAATACAGTTGGGTATTGTACGCCTGGATTGTCTCCCGCGCCTCCGCTCAAGCTAAGAGTGTAAGCTCCTGGACGTGTCACTTCTCCGGCAACGAAAACATTGATAGGACGAGGCGATAATAAGTTGACTGAGATTAAGGGACGTTTGAGGAAGCGAGCATATCTTCTAGCAATTTCGTCAGCAGCCTGTTCAGTTGTTAGACCGAGGACTGACACACTACCAATTAAAGGTAGGTTGATTGCTCCACCTGGGGGAACTTGGTATTCTCCGGTATATTCAGGTACTTCAAATACATTTACTCGGATGCGATCGCCGCCTCCTAATGAATAATTAGTATCTAATTGTGTTTGTGTGCTTGGTGTTTGCGTAGTTGGTGGTAATGGTTGTTCCTGAGCTAGACTCGCAAATGGCACAGCGACATTGACAGCACTTAACAAAGCCACACCCACAACTGGCTGAGTTAGGAATTTGAATTTAAACAAACTTGTGTTAAGCATATTTACCTTAGATTCTGAAACTACGATTAATAAAGTACTGTCTAAACATTTTTATTTTGACTATACCTAAGTATTCAAGTTCCCCAACACTCTTATTTTCCCCGAAAAGTGTAATTTTCCGGAGGAAATTTGTTTATTGAATTTGAATTTTTAGTGAAGTTAATTTAAAGTTGAGCAAACTTGAATATGGGGATTCTCAAAAAATATGTGACTTACGCAGATAAACGCAGTTTATATAAAAAATTGGTCTGTTATGTAAAGATGTACTTACGAGTAAAGCATTTCTACCAAAGTCAATTAAATGACACTTAAACTGTGATTCTAAATATTCTATTATTAGTAATTTTTGCAAAAATTATGAACTCCATTATTGATTAACTACAAATAACCTTGAAAAAAGGTCTAAATTTAGTTTTTTGTGAGTTGGATTGAGCAAAGACAAACTCAAAAAGGCGGAAATTTAAGGTTATTCTGTAAAAAGATACCACGTATATACGTTGCTCAAACAAATCTAGAATTGAGTATTTGGCAACGAAATTAGTTCACCGAGTTATTTTTTCTTTGAATTTGTTGAATAAAAAACTCTTCTAGGGAGTAACGTGACAAGTTCATGGCAATAATTTTACCTTCCATCAAACGAACACTAGCGAGGAAATCATAGTAATCGTCTTGTAGTGTACCTTGCCAGGAACCATCAGGTTCAAATCTGAGAGTGGGTATCCATTTTTTAAGAATTTCCCAGTCACCACCTTGACCTTTTACATGATATGTGTTTTCCACGCCTAAAAGTTCATTAAGGGAACCAGAGCAAATTAGTTCACCTTGAGCGAGAATGGCAATGCGATCGCAAATCTGCTCTACTTCACTGAGAACGTGGCTATTAAAAAAAATCGTCTTTCCAGCAGCTTTTAGTGCCAAGATGATTTCCCGCATTTGGTAACGTCCCACAGGATCGAGACCAGACATTGGTTCATCGAGAAAAACCAAATCTGGCTCGTTAATTAATGCCTGTGCCATACCAACACGCTGTAGCATTCCTTTTGAGTAGCGGCGTAAAAGTTTTTTGCGAGCATCGGCTTGAGATAAACCCACTAATTCCAGCAGTTGGGGAATGCGTTGGCGTTGGATACTTTGGGGAATTTGGAATAGTCCAGCAGTTAGCTGCAAAAATTCCCAGCCAGTGAGATAGTCATACAAATAGGGATTTTCTGGCAAATAGCCGATATGTTGCTTAACACTGCGATCGCCTATAGGCTTATCCAATAACAATCCCCCTCCAGAAGTGGGATGAATAATTCCCAGCAATAATTTTAAAAGGGTGGTTTTACCAGCACCGTTTGGTCCCAGCAACCCAAAGGTTTCGCCTTTGTAAACCGTTAAAGAACAGTTTTTGAGAGATACGACTTTTTGATTTAGCCAAAAACCAGTGCGATAGACTTTTCGCAACTCAGAAGTTAGGACTACTGGTGGAGTATCTGCCGGATTCAGTTGAGAATCAGGGTCATCTGCAACAGACTTCATCTTGGTTCAACCACTAATTACCAGCTTGGTATTAATTACAAGTTACCTAGTAGGCTGATAATAACCATCACCAAGCCATGTGTCAATTATTGGGGATTGGAAACTAGAGGGGAAATAACTAATGCCCCATTTGACAACTTTTAGAGAACGCCTTTAGAACTGGGAATTAGACCAGCACGACGGGAGTCAATCTCCACTGCTAGCCGTGTGGCTCTTGCAAAGGCTTTAAATGTCGCCTCTATGATGTGATGGGAATTAATGCCATCCAGTTGCCGAATGTGGAGTGTCATTTGGCTATGGTTCACCAGTGCCACAAAGAATTCGCGCACGAGTTGGGTGTCATAGGTTCCTACGCGCTGGGTAGGAATTTGCAAGCCGTAGCTGAGGTGAGGCCGTCCAGAAAAGTCTAACGCTACCTGAACTAAAGCTTCATCCAATGGCGCAAGAAAATTACCAAAGCGGACAATACCTTTTCTGTCCCCTAATGCTTGGTTGAAAGCTTGGCCTAAAGTAATACCTACATCTTCGTTGGTGTGATGATCATCAATTTCCCAGTCTCCCTTGGCTTGGACATCTATATCAATCAGCCCATGAGAGGCAATTTGATGCAACATATGATCTAAAAACGGAATGCCTGTTGCTGCCGTGCAAGTTCCTCTACCATCAAGATTGATGGTAACTTGTACATCAGTTTCACCAGTAGTACGGTGAACAGTGGCAATCCTAGGGGTTTTAGTTGACTGGTCGTAATTTGAATTAATTTGACGATTGGTTGTTTGCATTGGGAATGGGGGATGGGGAATGGGGAATAGGGCATGGGAATAGGGAATGGACAAGAATTTAATACTCAATGCCCAGTGCCCAGTGCCCCATGCCCCAATTATCTTACATTCCCATAATTTCATATCCTGCATCTACATATAGAACTTGTCCGGTAATACCACTGGACAAATCACTACATAAGAAAGCGGCAGTATTCCCCACTTCTAGCTGAGTGACAGTACGGCGCAGGGGAGCTACTTCTTCGACATGATGGATCATATCCAAAATTCCACCCACTGCTGAAGATGCTAAGGTGCGGATGGGGCCTGCGGAGATGGCATTGACGCGGATATTTTGCGGCCCTAGTTCAGAAGCTAGGTAACGCACGCTCATTTCTAACCCTGCTTTAGCAACTCCCATAACGTTGTAGTTAGGGATTGCTCTGACACCGCCTAAATATGTCAGCGTGACGATACTACCTCCCTCAGTCATCAAAGGTTTCGCTGCACCACTTAACTGCACCAGGGAGTAGGTACTGATTTCTAAGGCAGTGTTGAAGCCAGAACGAGAGGTTTGGCTAAAGTCTCCACTTAAATCGTCTTTACTGGCAAAGGCCAGACAATGGATGAGAATGTCTAGCTTCCCCCATTGCTCACGAATTGTCTCAAAGGTAGATTGAATCTGTTCCTCATCTTGGACATTACAAGGAAGAAATAAGCTTGGGTTGAGGGGTTCTACCAACTCCGCAACTTTTTTCTCCATTTTGCCGCGTTCATCCGGCAGGTAGGTAATACCCAGGTTTGCTCCGGCTTTATGCAGCTGTTGGGCGATGCCCCAGGCGATCGAGCGGTTATTGGCAATACCTGTAACAAGAGCATTTTTTCCAGTCAGATTCAGCATAGAAATTGTTAATGCGATCGATCATTAGGAGCATACTAGAATCTGAGGCACGTTTGTCTTTGTTTTATACAGGATTTGCAAAAATGAATATTGAGAAGGGTGTTTGCTATGACAAAAATCTTGATTTTTCCTAAAGATTTTCTCAAGATATCTTTATTTGTTCTTTAAAAAACCCTTTTTAATACAGTTATTGGAACTACTTATCAACAATTAGTAGCTGAAAGGATCAACAATTATGTATCATTATAAACAAACAGTTATGAAGCGATTAGTTTGAGTATAGGAAAGTACAGAAAGGTTGACGGTGCTTTATTCATTTTTCGGGTGTATTCTTAGGTAATCAGTTTTTGTTTTTCCGGCATTGGGTAGGGGAAGGGAGATGATCGTGACACAAGATAAAGCCCTAGCAAATGTATTTCGTCAGATGGCGACCGGGGCGTTTCCGCCAGTTGTGGAAACGTTTGAACGCAATAAAACGATCTTTTTTCCTGGCGATCCTGCCGAACGAGTTTATTTTCTTTTGAAAGGTGCTGTTAAACTTTCTAGGGTGTACGAGGCAGGAGAGGAAATAACAGTAGCATTGCTTCGGGAAAATAGTGTTTTTGGTGTTTTGTCATTGCTGACAGGAAATAAGTCGGATAGGTTTTACCATGCGGTTGCATTTACCCCTGTGGAATTACTGTCAGCCCCAATTGAACAAGTAGAGCAAGCACTCAAGGAAAATCCAGAATTATCAATGTTAATGCTGCGGGGTCTTTCTTCGCGCATTTTACAGACAGAGATGATGATTGAAACTCTTGCTCACCGAGATATGGGTTCTAGGTTGGTGAGTTTTTTATTAATTCTTTGTCGGGATTTTGGCGTTCCTTGTGCAGATGGGATCACTATTGATCTGAAGTTATCTCATCAGGCGATCGCAGAAGCAATTGGTTCAACTCGTGTTACCGTTACTAGGCTACTAGGGGATTTGCGTGAGAAAAAGATGATTTCTATCCACAAAAAGAAGATTACTGTGCATAAACCTGTTACCTTAAGTAGGCAATTCACATAAAATCAATCGGAGAAAGGGGAATCGGCGCGTGTTCTATTTTGAAAGATGACACTAAATAGCTAGAGGTAAATCTAAAATTGAGTAATTTCAGCTATTGCCAATTTCCACTTCTTTCCAGACAATGCTTAAAAGTAGTAGGCTGTATCTGGAAGGATTTCGGTAGCTAAAGATGACCACCGGATACATCCTCATCGCAGCAATTTTAATCTTGGGAGGCGTAATTGCAACCGTGGGCGATCGCATCGGCACACGAGTTGGCAAAGCCCGCCTCTCACTTTTTAAGCTTCGTCCGAAAAACACTGCTGTAGTAGTAACTATTTTTACGGGCGGTTTGATTTCAGCATCAACATTAGGAATTTTATTCGCTGCCGATGAAGGTTTGCGGAAGGGAGTCTTTGAATTAGAAGATATTCAAACAGACCTCAGACAAAAGCGGGAACAGCTAAAAACCGCAGAAACTCAGAAAAGTCAGGTAGAAAGTGAACTAAGCCAAGCAAGAATTGCCCAAGCAAAAGCACAACAAGACTTACAGGCAATTAATCAGTCTTTACAGGCAGCAAATGCCAAACAACTCCAAACACAAGCTCAGTTAAACCGCACCATTAGTCAACAAGCTCAAACTCAAACTCAACTCCAACGCACTCAAGGTCAGCTAGGACAAGTTGTAACTCAGTATCAAAAAGCCATAGCTGAATTGCAAAGCGTTTCCAATCAAAGGAAAGAGCTACAGGCGGCAGTTGAACTACTGAAGACAGAACGACAACGACTATACGCTGAAGCGAAAAAAGCGATTGACGAAGCCAAAACAGCGATTGAAAAACGCGATCGCGAACTGGCTAACCGTCAAGAAGCTATAGAACAACGCGATCAAAAAATCGGCCAACTCGATCAATTGATTCAAAAGCGGAATGTAGAAGTTGCAGCACGAGAAGAAGTGATTGCCAAACGGGAATCGCGCCTCAAAGAATTGGAAGCGCAACAAGAGCAACTAGAACTAGAAGTTGCGAGGCTGGAAAAATATTATCAGTCTTACCGCGACCTGCGTCTAGGTAAGTTGGCCTTAGTTCGCGGTCAAGTTTTGTCTGCTGCTGTAATTCGTGTTACCCAACCTGCTGCGGCTCGTCGCGCAGTGGTACAACTTTTACAAGAAGCCAATCGCAACGCCAACCTGGAATTAAGTGAGCCTGGGGCAAATCCTGCCAATGTAGAGCTACTGCGCGTGACTCAGGATCGGGTTGACCAATTGAGCAAGCAGATTAGCGATGGTCAAGAATATGTGGTGCGAATTTTCTCGGCTGGTAATTACGTCAGGGGAGAAAAACAGATAGAGTTTTTTGCCGATACAGCGCGAAATCAATTGGTTTTTTCGGGAGGCGCAGTCCTAGCTACAACTAGTGCCGATTCCAAAGCTATGACATCCTATCAGTTACAGCAAAGGCTGGAAATACTAATTTCTGCTTCCCAATTTCGCGCTCGTAATGCCGGAATTGTCGAGGATGTGCAAGTAGAGGGGACTTTTTTGCGCTTTGTCGCCCAATTAAGACAGTATAATCAACCCTTGGAGATCAAAGCGATCGCAGCAGAGGACACTTATACAGCCGGGCCATTGAGAGTAAAATTAGTGGCAATAGTCAACGGAAAAATTATTTTTAGTACTTAAAACATTATTTGCACACTGTTATTAGTAAGATTTAAACATATTCAACAGCAGTCAAAATAGTTGCTGTGATTGCATTTATTGATTTCTAATTCTCAATTTTTATTTTTAATTTCTTATGACTTTACGCGAATTTTCACCAACGCAACCAGTCATATTGGGGTTTGATCCAGGTCGAGATAAGTGTGGTTTAGCGGTGATGGGACTGGATCGGCAATTGTATTATCATCACGTTGCGTTAGCAAAAGAGGCGATCGCTACCATTGAAACACTGCGTCAAAAGTTTCCGATCTCCTTGATGGTGATGGGCGACCAAACTACAGCCAAGGAATGGAGACAGCAATTATATCAGGAATTGACAGAACCTCTGAGCATTATTTTAGTAGATGAGCGGTACACAACCTTAGAAGCACGTGATCGCTATTGGCAAATGTTCCCACCCAAAGGGCTAACAAAGCTATTGCCACAAGGTCTCCGACAGCCTCCAAGACCGATAGATGACATTGTTGCCATTCTCTTAATCGAAAGATACTTAAACCGCCTCACAGAATCAACACTCAGCAGTCAAGAGTGAGGATTGACATACTTCCTGGCGTGTTCGCCCTTGGCGTTCCCGTTCGCGCAGCGTCTCCGTCAGGAGAAGGGTACGCACGGTAATTCTGGAGAAATGAGTAATAAGTAATGAGTAAATACCCATTTTTCATCCACTCATTACTCATTACTTTAAAGCATTGCGTGAAGCACGGGGTTTCAGACCCATATTTTTGATGACATCCTTAACTCTTGTCTTGTACAGACGCGATTAATCGCGTCTCTCCTAACTTCTAACTTTTAAAGTTCCGCCCGAATAGTAAAAGCATAATCTCCTCCAGGCTCTAGCTGATAATCTTGTTGCTCCAAAAATCGACCAAGGGGTTCTTTGATTAAAGCGCGGCCTTGGGAAGGCTTGACGGCAAGTTCTCCCCGGCGAAAATGCCACTGGAAATGCCACTCAAACTCACCTGCACTCACTTCACCCTCAAGGAAGCCGTGTTGCCAAGATTGGCGAGTGATTCTGACATGGGCAATAGTTTCTGGCAGTCGTCTTTTAGCACTCACAATGCTTTATGTCAAGTGTAGAATAACAGCCGCTCATATTAGACTGGCTTCTTATTTTATGTACCAAACATAGTCTAAATAGACAAACTGACAAAGTGAGTATTTTTAGTTGAGTCAAAATGGTACTAATGGAGAATGCTGGATGTAAAATTTCAGTTGAAAGTGACTCAAACTTCCTTAATCTCAGCGTTTTGTGTCTATATAGCAAATCCTAAATCATTTTTGATAGACAATATCCCCAGCTTCCTAGATAAGTCAGCGATCTATGACCTCAGTCTATGGGCATAGTGGTAAGTAGTAGGGATAGTTTTTGTTAAAGTTTTAGAAATGAGAGTATCCTAGAAACTGCATATCTAACGCTTCTTTCATCAGTGTATTGTGGATTGATTGGGATTTCTTTGAAAGATTTCAGCACAATTACAGCCCGATAAAGCTTAGAGTATTTATATTGCTTTTCTTGGATGTCAAAACACAGAATATTTTCTAGTGGATGTTCAATAACTTGATTGCCACGAAGACTTTTACGTTCGACAAAGACCTTATCGATGCTTTTATAGAAGGTGCAGGTAGTTACAGGTGATGTTGCAAAAAAAGCAGCGATCGCCATGACAATTAATATAGATAAGCTTAAGAAAAATAGATAATTCCTCTGGTTCTGCTGTACCAATAGAGAGGTTTTACTAGAGTTGATAAAATCGTTTGTTTTCAAGATAAATTCTTGATTTTGTTCATAACTAAGATGGGATAAAAGAGGAAAATCTTTAAATGGAGTCACAATTATAACCTGATAGCTTTTCGACCCTTTGCTACCAGTCTTTGTGAGAACGTATGCTTCACTAGGATCAAACATTCTGAGTTTCTCCATCCTTCCCAGCAAATTAAACCGTCTCAATTCACAATTAATTTTGCTTGGCGAGAGGCGATCGCAATTGAGACTGATTGAAGCAGACTCAAAAAATAAGCAGTAAATCAAGAAGCTTAAGCAGGCAGTAAAAATGCACCACCCGATGAACCAATATCTGAGTGGTTGATGCTTTAACTGCAATCTGGTACGGGTTTCCTCGACAATTTTCATCGGTGCTTGTGTATAGAATCCTTAACCCCTGAGTAGAGTATTCCCTTAGCAGCCTATTCACTTATCATCCAATCTAAGTACTAGGGAGGATTTATGATAAATCGCTCAATAAAGCTTTGACTAGCTGGGATAATTGGGTCAGAAAGCTATAGCTAGAAGCATGGAAACCAAACAGCTAGGAAAAACTGGTGTATTTGTAAGTGCGATCGGTTTGGGTGGTATGCCCATGTCAATCTCTAATCGCCCTCCCGAATCGCAATCAATCGAAGTTATTCATCGGGCTTTGGATTTGGGTATTACATTTATTGACACTGCCGACTCTTATTGCAAAGATGAGTCAGAAAAACACCATAATGAGCGACTAATTCACAAGGCGCTTAGTAGTTATAAAGGCGATGTTAGCCAAATAATTGTGGCAACTAAGGGCGGTTTGATGCGTCCCGATGGCAACTGGACAAGCAATGGCAACCCAGAACATTTGCGCGAAACAATTCGAGTCAGTTTTGAGGCGTTAGGTGGTGCTAAACCCATCGATGTTTGGCAATACCATTCACCAGATCCTAAGTACACAATTGAAGAATCCCTTGCGCCAGTGAAAGAAGCAGTGGAGGCAGGTTTAATTAGGTTTGTGGGAGTTTCTAACTTTTCCGTTGAACAAATTAAGCGGGCGCAAGATGTAGTCGATGTTGTCTCGGTACAGAATCAATACAGCCCTTGGCAACGACAGCCAGAAAAGGACGGCGTATTGAAGTATTGCGAACAACAAGAATTGACATTTTTGCCTTGGAGTCCCTTTGGTGGTAGACATCGCCATCAAGATTTACAAGATATTCCGGCGATCGCTAACTTAGCTAAAGAAAAAGGCGTGTCAGTATATAATATCGTTCTCGCGTGGTTACGCTCCAAATCGCCCGCTATTTTGCCAATTCCTGGTGCTAGCAAGGTTTCTAGCATTGAAGACTCAGTACAAGCTATCAATGTGAAACTATCTGAAGAAGAAGTCCAAAAAATTGATCGCGCAACTTAATCATTTCACTAGCTAACTTAAGTAAGTGAGCGTAAATAATTGTCGTTGGGATCAGGCAATAGGCAACAGGCAATAGGCAATAGGTATAAGGATTTTAGCCTAGTTCATTTCTCTTTACATAGTTTGGTTTTATTGTGCCAACTTACTTAGATTTAGTAAAAGTTGTCAAAGATTTACGCTCACTTTTAGTTAGTTTAAGACAGCGTAATAACTTACTATTCGGGTATTTGATCAAATAAGGGATATGTAAAGAAACAGTCTTTCCAAAAACAGGCGATCGCTTAAGCAACCCCGAAACGCATCATCCGAAGCGTGCCGCTTGGTGGGAGAATAAAAACGAGAAATGATGCAAGCCTGGTGTTGTCTCCAGCCCAAAGGAACTCGTATAAATGTGGAAAAGAATTGTATTAATTTTGCTATTGGTGTTGAGTTTCAGCCTGAGTAATTCTGATATAGCAGCTGCGGCTGGACTCAAAAGCTTTGTAGACACTAGTGATGGCTATCAGTTTTCATATCCTAATGGGTGGCTACAAGTTAAAGTTGCCAACGGGCCAGATGTGGTTTTCCACGATTTGATTGAGGTGTCTGAAAACGTTTCTGTTGTGATTAGCCCAGTTCCAGAAGGCAAAACTTTATCAGAATTGGGAACCCCAACAGAAGTAGGATATAAGTTGGGAAAAGCTGCTCTTGCGCCTCCTGACTCTGGTCGTTCGGCTGAATTAGTCAATGCCGCAGAGCGAGAAGTAGACGGTAAGACCTACTACCTTTTAGAGTATGAGGTTAAACTTCCCAATAAACAGCAACGGCATAACATCGCTAGCGTTGCAGTTAGTCGTGGCAAACTTTTTACCCTCAACGCTTCAATTCCTGAAAAACGCTGGCAGAGAGTTAAAGGAATGATTGATGAGGTTGTAAATTCTTTTTCTGTCTATTAATTGGAGGATGGGGAATAGGGAATGGGGGATAGAGAAGAAATTTAATCACCAATCCTGGATTTCTCACACCTCCCACACAATACGTGAGAAATTCGGGCAATGCCCCATGCCCCATTCTCAATTAACAAGCTTTTTAGAAATCTCATGAAAATTCCACCCTTTGTACTTGCCTCAGCTTCCCCGGCTCGTCGCCGCTTGCTGCAAACTGTTGGTATTGAACCGATAGTTAGAGCTAGTGACTTTGACGAGTCACAAATCCAATTAAGTGAACCAGCAGAATTGGTCAAAACTCTTGCCCAATATAAGGCGGAAACTGTAGCCCCCCAGTTTGAATCAGCTTTGATTATGGGTTGTGATTCAGTTTTGTCTATGAATGGTGAAATTTACGGCAAACCAGCAGATACTTCTGAAGCGAGCGCGCGTTGGCAGATAATGCAAGGTAGCTTTGGCGACTTGTATACAGGTCACGCCTTAATTGACCTTGAGCAAAACCGCACTATAGTCAAGTCTCAAGTTACAAGAGTTTACTTTGCTCAAATGAGCGATCGCGCCATTGAAGCATACATTGCCACAGGTGAACCCCTCAAGTGTGCTGGAGCCTTTGCCATTGAAGGTTTTGGTAGTTTCTTTGTTGAAAAAATCGAAGGCTGTCACAGCAATGTAATAGGACTCAGTTTACCCTTGCTGCGGCAGATATTAGCGGAACTGGGATACGATGTCACCGATTTCTGGCAATAGTTATTGCGCCAATTGTTAATTTTCAATGGTCAGTTGTTTGGCCACTTTCCAACACGTCTAACAAACTTTTCAACATTAAATAAGCAGAAGTCCCTCCTGGATCTTGATGTCCGATACTTCTTTCCCCCAGATAGCTAGCGCGTCCCTTTTTGGCCTGCATTGGTATAGTTTCTTGTAACCCCTTTTGGGCTGTTACTACAGCCTGTTGCATCGCTTCCAGCGTTCCCTTACTTTCTGCTACAGCTTGCCCAAAAGCGACTACAGCCGGAGATAGCACATCCACCATTGTTTTGTCTCCGAGTTGCGCTTTGCCACGTTGCAGCACGCCGTCTAAGCCTGCCTGTAATAGCCCCAACACATCTTGTTCTGTTAATTCTTGTTTATCTACTACTGCTGTACTAGCTCGTAAAAACCAGGTTCCATAAAGAGGGCCACTAGCACCGCCAATGGAAGAAATCAAGGTCATACTCACAGCTTTGAGAATGTTGCTGATGTCCTTGTCTGTAAGAGTTGGTAACTGAGCGCTTACCTTTTTAAAGCCGCGATCCATATTAGTCCCGTGATCGGCATCTCCGATCGCAGCATCTAATTCTGTCAAATATGCTTTATTCTGCTCTATCTCAGTTGCATAAGCCTGCAACCATTGTAATATCTGCGCTTGAGTCAACATAATTAGTCCCACCGCCAACTTGGTGTTTTGACTGGTGCATCCCATAATCGGATCATCTCGTCATCTAATTTCAACAGGGTAATGGAACAACCTTGCATTTCTAGAGATGTGATGTAAGGGCCGATTAAGTTTCGCACAATTTGGAATCCTTGCTGTTCGCAGATTTGGGCGAGTTTGCGGTAAACAATATATAGTTCGGAAACCGGAGTTCCACCCATACTATTAACGAAAGCTAATAAGCGATCGCCTTTGGCAAATGGGAGATTTGTTAGTTCTACATCTAGCCATTCTCCTTTGTCTTCATCCCACTCGCGCAGTGTGCGGCTGTATGGTGTATCTTCAAGGAGCGATCGCGTTAGAACTTCGGTAATCTCATCTGCTACTTTGATGGCTGTACGTTCTATTCCTGGCTCACCGTGAATACCGATACCTAATTCGATTTCGCGATCGCTCAATTCAAATGTCGGCGTTCCATTCGCGGGGACTGTACAAGATGTTAGAGCAATTCCCATACTCCGCCCATTCAAATTTACTCGACGACATAAATTTGCTATTTGTGGCAAATCATACCCAGCCTCAGCCGCCGCACCACAAATTTTTTCCGCTAGTATTGTTGTGCCTACACCCCGCCGTCCTTGGGTATAGAGGCTATCTTTCACTGCTACATCATCATCAATCAAAATATTTAGCGATCGAATGCCTTCACTACGGGCTAACTCTGTTGCCATTTCAAAGTTCATGACATCGCCACTGTAATTTTTGACGATATAAAGGATACCAGAGCCTCCATCTACAAGCTTTGCTGCATCAAGCATTTGGTCTGGAGTCGGTGAAGTGAAAACTTCGCCAGGACAAGCTGCATCAAGCATCCCTTTGCCCACAAAGCCAGCGTGCATTGGTTCATGTCCACTGCCACCACCTGAAATAATTGCTACTTTACCTGGAATAGGTGCATTGGCTCGATAAACAAAAGTGGGATCATAGTTTACTTTAATTAAATCAGAATGAGCCGCCGCCATACCTTCTAGACTTTCGCGCACAAAGTCTTCCGGCTTGTTGATCAGCTTTTTCATAATCCGTGTTTGGTTAAAAGGGTGCTAAAACCCAGGTTATAGCGATCGCTGGTTTGTATGCAATAGAGTTTGCCCTCTCTAAATCTCTCTCCTTAAAAGCTACCGTGTACACACAAGTCTTTTAGAGTGGAGTGGCTTGCACAGACTTTTAATCCCCACCACCCCTCTTGAAAAGCAAAGCTGTTTCAATTATCTCAAAAGCTCAAAAAAGACTTGTGTTCTGAATGAAAGCCCTCGTGTTCTGAACGAAAGCCCTCGTGTTCTGAACAAAAGTCCTCGTGTTCTGAACGAAAGTCCTCGTGTTCTGAACGAAAGTCCTCGTGTTCTGAACGAAAGCCCTCGTGTTCTGAACAAAAGTCCTCGTGTTCTGAACGAAAGTCCTCGTGTTCTGAATGAAAGCCCTCGTGTTCTGAATGAAAGCCCTCATGTTCTGAACGAAAGCACTTGTGTTCTGAACGAAAGCACTTGTGTGTACACCGTAGCCTTAAAGGAGAAAGACTTTGAAATTTCCCCCTTCCCGCGTCGGGAAGGGGGTTAGGGAGTTAGGTTTTTCGTGGTTTTTGCCATATAACCAAATAATTATGAATTATTTAGTCAATTCAAAGATTCCATCCACTCAATACACTTGTGCATCTGCTGGCGCATGGTTTCTTTATCAGCATGAAACCTTCGCCCATGACCTGGTAGCACCCACTCAAAAGAATAATTAGCCAAGTTACGCATTGATTTAGTCTGTTCTGACCAAGAATACCAGCAGACACTGTGGAATGCAGCTAATTGGTGCAGGCTTTCTGACCAGGCGAGATGGTCGCCAGTGAAGAGAAACTTATTTTTGTAGAGTAGGGCGGTTTGCCCTTTGGTGTGACCGGGAACTGGGATAATTAATAAATCTGGAGTCAAGGTAAATGCTTCTAAACCAGTTAGCTGTATTTCTACATTGCGAGTATCCGCAGTAATATCATCAGCATGGAGAATGCGATCGCACTGAAAATGATCCGCAAACTTTTGATGATCTGCCACATCATCTTTATGAGTTAGGTACATATAACGAATCGGCCCCAGTTCTTCTAAACGCTTGACTAAAGGCGGCGTAAACCGGGGAGAATCCACCAAAATGTTACCTTCTGGAAGTTGAATTAAATAGCTAGCAGCACCGTAAGATTTTTCAGAATGATATCCGCAGTGATAAATATTTTCTGCGACTAATATAGGAAAACTTTGTTGAGCATCTTTGATATCTTTTGGTTTCTCAACTGTGCCAATAGAACTAGTAGGACAAGCTAAAAGTGCTTCCAGGGCTGCTAATCTTTCCGCTTCATTCGTTGGTTGATGATAAACCGCCGACTGTTCATCAACACGAGAAAACACTTCAGGAGTCATCCAGCGACAGGTATCACAATCAATACAGGTAGTATCTACATAAAAATCGCCGTTGACATTTTGGGGACGACGCTGATTTAAATGAGCCATATTAATCCTTTTGCTTCCAACAGCTTACTGAGGAGCGATAAATCCTATATCACTACGCTAGCAAAAGTGATTTTAGATTGTAGATGCCACAAGGCGGAATTAAAAATTAAAAATGAATACAGCAGACAATACTTGTCGGTTAAAGGGGAAAGAAAAAACCTTTAACCCTTACCCTTTTCCCAAAATCCGATTCCAAATTAAAAATGCACAAAGCGATAATTATTGACTATTGCCTGATTTTAGAGAATTGGTATATAGGACATTTTATTTTTGAACAAGACTCAGTACTGATGTATGCCTTCTTCCCTATTCCCTTGCCCACGCAAATAAATTCAGGAATCAAACCGGATTCCTATAACTTGCCTGTTGCTAATGGGAACAATCAAGAATAAATCACTTTGCCAATACATCAATGTTTAACCGTCTCACCTCATCAGGACTGAATTCTGCGATCATCCGTCATCCCCTGGTAGTTAAACCAGATACGACGGTAATGGACGCGATCGCTCAAATGAGTGGCGTGCGGACTCTTTGTGAGAAAACTAAAACTGTGGATGGGCAACTGGATGAACTTTATCTAGAGGCACGATCGAGTTGTGTATTAGTAGTAGAAGAAGATAAGTTGCTAGGGATCTTCACGGAACGGGATGTAGTGCGTCTGTCTGCCCAGCAATGTGATTTCGAAAATTTGGCAATTCGGGAAGTGATGACTCATCCAGTCGTCACCCAGCACGAGTCTGATTTTACCGATTTATTTTTTGCTGTTAATTTGCTCCAACAGTACCGCATTCGCCACTTACCGATCCTGGACGATCAGCAACGAGTAGTAGGGCTGGTAACTAATGAAAGTCTGCGGCAGTCTTCTCGCCCTGTGGATCTTTTGCGGTTGCGACTGGTTTATGAAGTGATGACGAGTGAAGTGATTTGTGCTGCGCTAGATAGTTCAATGCTAGCGATCGCTCAACTGATGGCAAAACACCGTGTTAGTTCCATCATGATTGTACAACTAGGTGGTAGCGAAACTGAACCTCTGCAAATCCCTGTGGGAATTATCACCGAGCGCGATATTGTGCAATTTCAGGCATTGAGCTTGAACTTAAAAACTTGTCTAGCAGAGGCGGTAATGAGTACGCCGATTTTTGCCGTGAAACCTAAAGATTCGCTGTGGATGGTGCAGCAGATTATGGAACAACGCTTAATCCGCAGGCTGGCGGTGACGGGGAAACAGGGTGAACTATTGGGAATTGTGACTCAGACTAATTTGCTACAAGCACTCAACCCGTTAGAGCTATACAAGTTGGCAGAGGTGTTAGACAAAAAGTCAGTACGGTTAGAAACAGAGAAAATCGAACTCCTTGAAACCCGCACCGTTGAACTAGAACAACAAATTGAAGCCCGAATGATGCTCCTAATAGCGAAAGCTGAACGGGAGAGATTGGTGCTAGCGATCGCTTTACAAATCCGCTCATCCCTGAGTCTACAAACTATTCTGGATAGTACCGTCACAGAGGTGCGGCAATTGTTGGGCTGCGATCGTGTCAATATTTGGCGGTTTGAAGGGGATTGGCAAACCATCGCCGTTGCCGAGTCCACTGATTCTTCAATCTCACTGATGGGTCAGCGTGTTAGTGATAACTGTTTAAAACAAGGCTACACTGAAATTTACCGCCAGGGGCGGATTCGCATCGTGTCGGATATTTATAAAGCCAAAATCTCAGACTGTCACCGAGATATGCTGATTGCCCTCCAGACACGAGCCAAAATTTTAGTACCGCTCTTCTGCGGTGATCAACTATGGGGTTTGCTGAATGTCAGCGAAAGTCAGTACCCCCGTGATTGGGAACCGGAAGAAGTCGAATTGCTGCAAGCCTTATCAGTGCAATTGGCGGTTGCCCTTCAGCAAGCCACCACCCACCAAAAATTGCAGGAGCAACTGCACGAGCGTCAACGCATCGAATTGATTTTACAAAAATTGGTGACTGGAACTGCCGCAGTTACTGGAGAGGACTTTTTTCCAGCCTTAGTCCACCACATAGCCGAAGCATTGAATGTCCGCTATGCTCTCGTCAGCCAACTGGTGGGCGACAAACTTCATACCCTGGGGTTCTGGGCAAATGGAGCATTGCAGCCATCAATTTCCTACCATTTAGCTCACACTCCCTGCGAGTATACCCTGTTAAATGGGGAATTTTACTGCCAAAGCCAAGTTCAAGAACTCTTTCCTGATAATTTAAACTTGGTGACAATGGAGGCAGATAGCTATCTGGGTATTGCCTTAAAAGACAATCTTGGTAATGCAATTGGCAACCTTTGTATTCTAGATATGCAGCCTTTTGGGGAAGCTCAACGTACCGAAGCGATCGCCATCCTCCAGGTATTTGCAGCCAGGGCAGCCGCAGAATTACAGCGCCAAGCAGCAAACAATGCACTACATCGCTTAAACCAAGACTTAGAAAAGAGGGTAGAACAGCGAACTCAAGAACTACAGGCGAGAGAGGCGCAACTGCGGGATCTCTTTAACAACGCCACAGATTTGATTCAAAGTATTGCTATCGATGGTCGAATTTTATTTGTCAACAGGGCATGGAAAGAAACCTTGGGATATAATGATACCGACCTAGAGCAATTATCCATTTTCCAGGTTATTCATCCCGATGAAGTTGTGCATTGCCAGATAGCGATGCAAAACCTCTTTGCTGGTTCTCTCTTAGGCATGGAAACCAGATTTTTAACCAAAGATGGCAAAGAAATTATCGTCGAGGGCAATATCAATTGTCAGTTTAAAGATGGTATCCCGATCGCCATCCGGGGAATCTTTCGGGACATTACCCAGCGCAAACAATCCGAGAACGCCCTGCGCGAATCGCAACAATTTCTGCAAACTGTACTCGATACGTTTCCCCTATTTGTATTTTGGAAGAATCGAGAATCGGTCTATTTAGGCTGCAATCAAAACTTTGCTAACGCCGGCAGACTAGCTTCGTCTGCTGAAATTATCGGTAAGACAGACCATGACTTACCTTGGAAAGCCAGCCAAGCGGATCTCTACGCAGCCGACGATCGCCAGGTCATGGATTCTGGTACAAGCAAACTCGGCATTGTCGAAACTCAACATTTGGGCAATGGTGAGATGACTTGGTTAGAAACAAACAAGCTACCCTTACGCAACCTGAAAGGCGAAGTAATTGGTATTTTGGGGACTTATCAAGATATTAGTGATCGCAAACGAGCAGAACTCGCCCTGCAAAGTAGTGAAATCCGCTTCCGTCAGATGTTTGATTCCAGTGTAGTCGGTATGCTCTTTGCCGATTTTCAGGGGAAAATTCTCGATGCCAACGATCGCTTTTTACAGATGGTGGGCTACACCAGGGATGACCTAGATGCCGGGACAATTGATTGGCTGGGAATGACACCACCCGAACATATCCCCGCTGATTTTATAGCGATGGAGCATCTGATGCAACATGGTGCGATCAATCCTTGGGAAAAGGAATATTACCGCAAAGATGGTAGCAAGATTCCTGTCCTGATTGGAGCAGCAATTATTCCAGGCTCAGACAATCAAACTATTTGTATAGTAGTGGATATAAGCCAACAGCAAGCTGCACTTCGTGAACGCAAACAAGCCGAGGAAACCATTCGCCAACAGGTTGAACGAGAACAATTGCTGCGAGAAATCACCCAGCGAATTCGTCAATCCCTAGACCTCCAGACCATTTTTGACACCGCTTGCCAGGAAATCCGCCAAGTAATTCAGGCTGATCGGGTGGGCATTTTCAAGTTCTATCCTGAATCCAACTTTGATGACGGCGAATTTGTGGCTGAATCGGTTGTAGAAGGTTTTTCTTCAGTAATTGCTATTCGGATACATGACCACTGCTTTGGTGAAAATTATTCATCCTTCTATGCTTTGGGCAGATTTCATGTCGTCGATGATATTTATAACGGTGGGATGACTCCTTGCCACACTGATATCCTAGCTCAGTTTCAGGTGCGAGCCAATCTGATAATGCCATTGCTTTGTGGTGATAAGTTGTGGGGTTTACTGTGCATCCATCAATGTGCAACAACTCGCCACTGGCGACAGTTTGAGATTGACTTTACCCAACAGTTATCTAACCAGTTGGCGATCGCTATTCAACAAGCGAATCTCTACGAGCAAATCCAATCTGAACTATTGGTGCGGCAGAAAACCGAAGCGAGGATTGCCCTGCAACTGCGGCGACAGCAAACTTTAGGGACAATTATCCAAAAAATTCGGGAGTCGTTAGATATTAACGAGATTCTGGCAACGGTGACTCAGCAGGTTAAGGATATACTGCACAGCGATCGCGTCATCGTCTTTCGGCTTTTTGCTGACGGTAGAAGTCAAATTGTCCAAGAAGCCTTATCTGGTGAGTTCCCTGCCCTCAAAGACCGCCACTGGGACAATGAGGTGTGGTCTCAAGAAATTCTGGATTGCTACTGGCAGGGTAAACCCCGCATCGTTGCTGATGTAATGAATGATATCTGGGCAAACTGCCTAGTGGAATTCTCCCGCGAAGGTCAAATCCAGTCTAAAATTGTCGCACCGATCTTACAAGACCTGCGAGGCGGCGAAAATCATCGCTGGGTTGCCCCTTGCGTAACTAACAAGCTTTGGGGGGTTTTGGTTGTCCATGCTTGTCAAGAAAAACGAGTCTGGAAAGACTCGGAAGCGCAACTTTTGCAACAAATTGCCAACCAGTTAGCGATCGCTATTCAGCAAGCGAGTCTGTTTGAGCAATTACAGCAAGAACTCGCCGAACGACAACAGGCAGAAGCAAAACTCACTGACAGCAATCAACAACTGGCAATTTCTAACCAAGAACTCGCTCGTGCTACTCGCCTCAAAGACGAATTCTTGGCCAACATGAGCCACGAACTCCGCACTCCCCTAAACGCTATCTTAGGCATGACTGAAGGGCTACAAGAGGAAGTCTTTGGTGTTGTCAACGAGCAACAACGCAAAGCTTTGCGAACCATTGAGCGCAGCGGCTCTCATTTGCTGGAGTTGATCACCGACATCCTTGATGTGGCAAAAATTGAAGCCGGACACATCAAACTGGACTATGCCTTAACTCCAGTGGCTCATCTGTGCCAATCCAGTTTGGTGTTTATTAAACAACAGGCATTACAAAAACGGATTCAGCTTGAAATCAAACTTCAGGCAAATCTACCTGATCTGCTCGTGGATGAACGCCGCATTCGTCAAGTGTTAATTAACCTGCTCAACAATGCAGTCAAATTCACTCCAGAGGGGGGGCGCATTACCTTAGAAGTTACCCAACTTTTCCCAGACATCTCAACTACTGATTTAACAGAGCAACATTTCTTGCACTTTGCTGTCACCGATACGGGCATTGGCATCTCGTCAGAGAATATCAAGAATCTATTTCAGCCCTTCGTGCAAATTGATAGCGCCTTAAATCGTCAATATGCAGGTACAGGCTTGGGACTGGCATTAGTGAAGCGAATTGTCGAACTTCACGGCGGTAGGGTGGGGCTAACCAGTGAACTAGGTGTGGGCAGTTGCTTCACCATCGATCTCCCCTATACTCCCAGTTTTGGCGTTTCACCAGAAATGACAGCAGACGATCAACCAGCCGTTACTTCAGACCAAGACTCTCCAAGCACCGACGAATCAGCAAGCCTTACCCCCCTAATCTTGCTAGCAGAAGATAACGAAGCCAATATTAGTACAGTTTCTAGCTACCTCAAAGCCAAGGGCTATCGCATTATGTTGGCACAGAATGGCCAAGAAGCCATCGACGTTGCTAAAATTCATCACCCTGACTTAATTTTGATGGATATTCAAATGCCGGGAATGGACGGTTTAGAGGCGATGAGACAGATTCGCCTCGATTCTAACTTGATTGATATTCCGATTGTGGCGCTCACAGCGTTGGCGATGACGGGCGATCGCGATCGCTGTTTGAAAGCAGGAGCTAACGACTACCTGAGTAAACCCATAAAGCTTAAGCAACTGGCCACCACCATTCAACAGCTTTTGAATACAACTAAGGATCACAAATGAATCAGCCCTCTATTTTAGTCGTTGACGATCAACCCGATAATTTTGATGTCATTGAAACACTTTTAAGTGAGCAAAATTATCTGCTGCACTATGCTGCCAGTGGTGAAGAGGCGATCGCATCTCTCAACCTATTTCAGCCAGATGTAATTTTGCTAGATGTGATGATGCCAGGAACCGATGGCATAGAAGTCTGTCAGCAAATCAAAGCCATACCAAAATGGCAGCCTGTTCCGATCATCATGGTAACGGCTCTCACCGCTAAAGAAGACCTCGCTCGCTGTCTAAAATCAGGTGCCGAAGATTTCATTAGTAAACCCGTCAATGCTGTTGAACTGCGGGCACGCATTCATTCAATGCTGAGGATTAAACAACAGTACGACAAAATCCAAAATTTATCAGATATCCAAGCAAATAGTATTACAGTCTTGGAAAGCACACTGAAGGAACTGCGCCGCAATTTGGCTTCTGCTTTACCCCATGAACTCAATACACCATTAAATGGCATTGTCGGAATTATCAGCCTACTCATGGAAGATATTGACGGCATGGATATTGCCGAAATCCTTGAACTTTTAGACTTGGCAGATCAATCAGCCCGGAGACTAGAAAAATTAACCAAACAATTATTGATCTATTTAGAATTAGAGCTATCAACACACCAGCAGCAAATTGAACCTCAGTCCACTTATTTTTCAATGGCAGCGATCGCAGCAGATTTGAAATCTCATGCTGAAAGTGTTAATCGTAGCAAGGATCTAATATTTGCAATTGAAGAAGCTAAGGTTTTAATATCGGATCGATATTTAGCGATTATCCTCCATGAATTAGTTGATAATGCGCTCAAATTCTCTAAAACTGGGACAGCGATCAAAATCAGTAGTCAGGTGGTGGCAGGAATGCTAAATGTCTATATTCATGATGTGGGACGGGGCATGACAGCAGAACAGATATCTAAAATTGGTGCTTTTATGCAGTTTGAACGCAAATCCTATGAACAGCAGGGTATAGGTATGGGCTTAAAGCTTGTCAAAAAAATCGCCGAACTTTGTGGCGGGCAGTTCTCAATTTCAAGTATTTATAAACAGGAAACAACGGTACATATTACCTTACCCATTGTCAATTTTACATAAATAACGCGATGGGCGACTTAATATTTTCACCAATTATTCCTTGATGGTACAATCCCCTAAATTCATTTATGAATAAATAAATTTTAAACATCTAATTTATAACGCAATACGCTTGGGTTCAGGCTAGCACTCTTTGTCAAAGTCGTTTTTTTAACGTAGACGCGGAGCGGCTTGCCGCAGGCTACCACAGAGCCGCAGAGGACACAGAGAGAGAAGAAAAAAATTGCTTAACTGAACTGTATTGATTTATAGTGCTTCCCATTCATCTCTGCTTATATTAGCTTGACGTAATATTCTATTTAGTAAGCTTGGGCTGATGTCTCCCTGATGCGGATTGGGAATTGTCAGCTTTAATTCACCTTTTACCATGTATTGATGTTTATCACCTGGGTAAGGGCCATCAAAACCTGCATCTTTCAGATAACGAATCAGATCCCGCCGATTAATCGATCCAAAGGGTGGCATTAGGCAACCTCTTTGGTGAAATTCAGGTCAACGCCATCAAGTATCGGTAGAGTATGACCTAAACGCAATCCTAAAATAATCCATCCTTCAAGAGCATCTTGCAAATCCTCCCGGCAAGCCTCTAGTGTTGCAGCGTTTGCCCACACTCCCTGACATTCTGGAATTTCGCCATAGAAAGTTCCATCCTCAAGCAACTCATAGGTTGCTTTGTGCATTCCTGTATGAATGTAATTTGTCAACATTTAGATTTTTTACAAGTTCATTCAGCTTTTTAATCAATTTGGTTATGAGTGAAATTATACTCGTGTAGGCGTAGCCTATCGTAGACATCGCAAATCCGCCAAACTCTAATTATTATGTATAATTTTTAACTTCCAAAAATGCGATCGCGCCCCTTTACCAAACGCGATCGCTAAATTTTCCATCCCCTAAGCTATAAAATGCAACTGATTGATCGCTGCATTAATTAGATTATGGGTAACGGGAAGACTATCCACTACCATCCCCAGACACAACAGCATCATGTAAGAGATGGAATAAAGAAACAACTCTCTAGCGATAGTGCGATCCTCTGAGTTGTGCAACAAACGCCAAGATTTGTGGATAAATAATCCTCCCAGACTTACAGCGATCGCAGCATAAAGAATTCCACTTGCGCCCAAAGGATAAAACAACAACACGGTTGCAAATACTGTCACCAGCGTATAGTACCAAATCTGCTTTACAGTTGCCGTAGTACCTTCAATCACAGGTAACATTGGTATCCCAACTTTTGCGTAGTCATCTTTAATCATTAGAGCTAGCGCCCAGAAATGGGGTGGTGTCCACAAGAAGACGATGGCAAAAATCAGCCATGCTGACCAGCTTAATGTCCCTGTGACAGCAGCCCAACCCACTAAAGCCGGAATTGCCCCAGCCGCACCACCAACAACGATATTCTGAGGGGTGTGGCGTTTCAGCCAGTGGGTATAGACCAAAATATAAAAGACGATGCCAGAGAAGGCTAGCAGTGCGGCTAACAGATTGGCAAATACTGCCAAGAGTGTAAAGGAAATCGTCGCCAGTGCGATCGCAAAAATTAGAGCATCGCGCGGCTGCACCTTACCGGAAGGCATCGGACGATGGCGCGTCCGCTCCATATCATAATCAATATCGCGATCGTAGATACAGTTAATTGTTTGGGCGCTTGCAGCAGCCAAAGTGCCACCAGTGAGAGTTACTAGCAACAGCAATGGGTCTACTTCTCCCTTAGCAGCAATCCACATACTCCCAGCCGTGGTAATCAAAAGCAACGGAATAATCCGAGGTTTTGTTAGCTGGTAATAACTTTGAACTACCTGGAAAAATGTTTCGTGGTGGCGAGAGACATTAGTCTCAATCATTTTGGCTCTGGTTCCTTATTTTTCAACAACTTATATGCAGCCCCCGCTCAAGCTGGCTCTTTCAGGCAAACGAAAACACAGATTTTCTTCTGCACTTGCGTAGATCGCAATACTCGCCGTTGCGTCCTTCATCATTTAGTGGGGAGTGAGTGGGGAGCAGGGCAGGAGAGACAAGGGGACAAGGGGGACAAGGGGACAAGGAGAATAAATAACCCATGCCCAATGCCCCACTATCTACTCAGCAC
Organism: Nostoc sp.; assembly: GCF_036917775.1. Classification (GTDB taxonomy): domain Bacteria; phylum Cyanobacteriota; class Cyanobacteriia; order Cyanobacteriales; family Nostocaceae; genus Nostoc. The sequence goes on along the minus strand of NZ_JBALEQ010000154.1, from coordinate 8,305 downwards.
TCAGCACCCGTGACTCAGCACTCACTGAGTCACGTAGTGATAAAACTGTGAAAGCCACCAAAGTACCTAGCAAAGTAGCTCCTATAGCTTGGTGAGACACGGTGAGAGGTTCGACTTGGAGGTGTAATTTGAAAGTGGCGAATCCCAACAAGATTTGTAATGTTAACAACGCACCAGCCATATTTGCCAGTCGCCGCAAGGCTGGATGTAGTGCTGGTGTCCGCCAACAGATAAATACCATTGCCAAGGTTGTCACTGTTGGCGGCACCAAACCAGCAATATGGCTGTACATTACAGTACAAAGTTGAGAACCACCTAAGCATTGGTGTAGTGCCCAGCGAGAGCCTACCAAAGCACCTAGTAGACTTTGCAGGTAAACCAGAATAGCGGCAGTTAAACCTACCCAAGGCAACTTACCAACGGTTCCATTTCCCTGATAGGGGGTGAGTGCCGTGCCGATAATCAGGAGGGTGCAAAAAAATAACAGCGCCGTTCCTAAATGAGCAGTAACAATATCAAACCGCAACAGTTCGGTAACGGTGAGTCCTCCCAAGATGCCTTGGAAGACGATTAAAAATAGGGCGAATGTGGATGCCCAAGGCAGCCATTTAGGTAAGAAACGACGATGCCACCAGGACAAGCCAAAAAGTGCGATCGCGCTTAAACCAATTAAAGCTGCATCCAATCTGTGAAACCACTCTAGGAACACCTGGAGATTCATTTGCTTGGCTGGCACGAGTTCGCCATAGCATAAGGGCCAGTCTGGGCAAGCAAGTCCAGCATTCATCACGCGGGTGGCACTGCCTATTGCCATCAAAATTAAGGTGGCTATGCACATTTTCCACACCAAGCGCCGAATCATCTCCTTGGGCTTTTGCTGCTCAACTGCCGCTTCATTTTGTTGTTGTAGGACAAATTCGCTCATGAATGATACCTTCTGCCCGCTCTTGGTGGCTCTCTTAAAATTTTCAATTTTCTTTTAGTGTCCCATCTTCACCCTAGCGTATAGGCTAAGGGTTTATAGATTAGCACTCACTTATACTTTGAATCACTCTAGGAAAGTTTTGCCTGAAGCTTTAGGTATTTTTCAAGATGTGAAAAATTGATTAATCACAATTAATTTAAACATTCTAAATTTTTCCTTAAATTTTTCCACTAATTTTAGAAGAAGGCAGGAGTTAGGGGGCAGGAGGCAGGAGGAAATAATTATGAATGAAAATTCTAGGTTTGGGTATAAAACCCGATGGTTTAATCGCATACTTTTAAAGGCATCTGGGTTACTTCTACCTTCCTTCTACCTCTTGCCTCCTGCCTCCTGATAGTCACCTTGTACCCAACATTAGTAAAAAAAGTAAAAAAATTAATAAAAATTTCAGACCTTTGGACTCTATACCTTGCAGCCTAGACTACCTTAGTAAGTGGGCAGCTTTAAGATAACGTAGTAAATTCAATTAAGTAAGCCGTGAAGATTCCAAGTTCAATCTGGACATTACTCATTGGCATCGTGCTAACGCTAGCCAGCCTTTGGTACGGTCAAAATCACGGTCTGTTGCCAGCAGCAGCCACGGATGAAGCCGTATTGGTGGATGGTCTGTTCAACGCGATGATGATCGTTTCTACAGGTATATTCCTAATCGTTGAAGGTGTTTTGATTTACTCCGCATTTAAATACCGTCGGCGTGCAGGTGACAATGAAGACGGCCCGCCAGTTGAGGGCAATATACCTCTAGAAATACTCTGGACGGCGATCCCGGCAATTATCGTTATCGGTATTTCTGTTTACAGCTTTGATGTCTACAACGAAATCGGTGGCTTTGATCCCCATGCTATTCATGAAGCGCCGATGATGAATCAGGAGTCAATGGCAATGCCTGGAAGTGCGATGGCGGCAACTTTAAGTGATACCCCTCCCAGCACCGAACCCAACCTCAATCAAGAAAAATCTGATGAGGCAATGCAAGATCCAGCTACCGCAGAAGTTCGTAATGCTGACCAAGTTCCCCAACTGCGTAATGCCCCAGGTGTTGGTAGTGTTGCTCCGACAATTGGGGGAACTCCTGATAAAGCAGGCAAACCAGCACAATTACAGGTCAACGTCACAGGTCTACAATATGCCTGGATTTTCACTTATCCTGAAACTGGTATAACTACAGGTGAAATGCACGTCCCTATCGGGCGAGAAGTGGAAATTAATATGACAGCTAACGATGTCATCCACGCCTTTTGGGTGCCAGAGTTCCGCCTGAAACAAGATGCGATCCCCGGTAGACAAAGCGAGATTCGCTTCACCCCCAAAACAGCAGGAGATTATGTCCTAATCTGTGCCGAACTTTGTGGCCCCTACCACGGTGCAATGAGAGCGCCAGTAGTTGTTGAGTCAGAAGAAGCCTTTGGCAAATGGATGCAAGAACAGCTAGTTGCTAGCAAAGAAACACTAAATCAAGCTGTTGCTGTTAACCCAGCGAATTTATCCCCACATGAATTTCTCGCTCCTTACACCAAGGACATGGGAATTAAGCCAGAAATCCTCCATCAAGTTCACCATTAGTCAATATGTTATTTAGTCAAAATCCAGTGACTAATGACCAATGACTAATGACTAATGACTAATGACTATGACACAAGCTCAGTTGCAAGAAACTGCCAATATCCCCGCCCTCAATGAGGAACATGGGATCAGAAAATGGCAAGACTTCTTTGGCTTTCAAACCGACCATAAGGTGATTGGGATTCAATACCTAGTCACTTCATTTATTTTCTACTGCATTGGCGGCGTAATGGCTGACTTGGTTCGTACTGAACTACGAACCCCAGAGGTAGATTTTGTTACCCCCGAAGTCTACAACAGTCTGTTTACACTGCACGCCACGATCATGATTTTCTTGTGGATCGTGCCAACTGGGGCAGGGTTTGCTAACTATCTAATTCCCCTGATGATTGGGGCAAAAGATATGGCATTTCCTCGGCTGAATGCTGTTGCCTTTTGGATGATCCCCCCTGCGGGTATATTGCTGATCGCTAGTTTAGCGGTAGGCGATGCACCGGATGCGGGTTGGACTTCCTACCCTCCCCTGAGTTTGGTAACAGGACAAGTGGGGCAAGGCATTTGGATTATCAGTGTCCTACTGCTGGGTACGTCCTCAATTTTGGGGGCGATAAATTTCCTTGTCACATTGCTGAAGATGCGTATCCCCAGCATGGACATACACAAAATGCCCTTGTTCTGCTGGGCAATGTTTGCAACTTCGGCGCTAGTTTTGGTATCCACCCCAGTTCTTGCAGCCGGTCTAATTCTGCTTTCCTTTGACTTAATTGCCGGGACAACATTTTTTAACCCAACTGGCGGTGGCGACCCGGTTGTATACCAGCATATGTTCTGGTTTTACTCCCACCCAGCCGTTTACATCATGATTTTGCCCTTCTTTGGGGCAATTTCAGAAATTATCCCGGTGCATTCCCGCAAGCCGATTTTTGGCTATAAAGCGATCGCTTATTCATCCCTAGCAATCAGCTTTTTGGGGCTAATCGTTTGGGCGCACCATATGTTTACCAGTGGTATCCCCGGCTGGTTGCGGATGTTCTTTATGATCACGACCATGATCATCGCCGTACCCACAGGGATTAAAATATTTAGCTGGTTAGCAACCATGTGGGGTGGAAAAATCCAGCTTAACAGTGCGATGTTGTTCGCCATCGGCTTTGTTGGCACCTTTGTAATTGGCGGTATCAGTGGCGTGATGTTGGCATCAGTGCCCTTTGACATTCACGTTCACGATACCTATTTTGTGGTGGCCCACTTGCACTATGTGCTATTTGGTGGTAGTGTTTTAGGCATTTTCGCTGCCATCTACCATTGGTTCCCAAAAATGACGGGACGGATGATCAACGAATTTTGGGGTAAGGTTCACTTTGCCTTAACTATTGTCGGTCTAAACATGACCTTCTTACCCATGCACAAATTGGGTTTAATGGGCATGAATCGCCGTATCGCCCAATACGATCCCAAATTCACAACATTGAACGAAATTTGTACGTATGGTTCTTACATACTCGCAATTTCGACATTCCCCTTCATCATCAATGCCGTTTGGAGTTGGTTGTACGGTGAGAAAGCTGCTAATAATCCTTGGAGGGCACTTACCTTAGAATGGATGACAACTTCACCACCTGCGATCGAGAATTTTGATCAAACTCCAGTACTAGCTACAGGCCCCTACGACTACGGCTTGGAAAGGGCTAATGAAGATGTACCCTTATACGATCCCAATCCAATCTTGTCTGGCGGGCCAAACTCAGTATTAAGAGCAGAACCCGATCCAGCCGTTGCTGCCAATCCCGAAGACCGCAAATAAACTGCGACTGGGGACTGGGAACTGGTTAATTAATTCTCTTCCCATTCCCCATTCCCCATTCCCCATTCCCCACTTATCAAAATTCATGCAAAGTCAAATTATTGACCCAGCTAAAACCGAACTAAATCATCACCACGCGGCGGAAACCTCCGTCGGTCATCATGAAGAACATCCAGATCATCGGCTATTTGGATTATATGTCTTCCTGATTGCTGAAGGGATGATTTTTATGGGTCTGTTCGGAGCCTACTTAGCTTTCCGTGCTACCTTACCTGTGTGGCCGCCAGCAGGTACTCCAGAATTAGAACTATTGCTCCCTGGAGTCAACACCATCAATCTAATTTCTAGTAGTTTTGTCATGCACAATGCTGACACTGCTATTAAAAAGAACGATACCCGGGGTGCGCGAATGTGGTTAGCAATCACCGCTGTAATGGGTGCTATTTTCTTAGTGGGTCAAGTATATGAATATACCCATTTAGAATTTGGTTTAACTACCAATTTATTTGCTAGTTCATTTTACGTTTTGACTGGTTTCCACGGATTGCACGTTACTATAGGCGTTTTGGCTATTGTTGCCGTGTTGTGGCGATCGCGCGTTCCGGGTCACTACAGTAACGAAAAGCACTTTGGCATTGAAGCAGCCGAAATCTACTGGCACTTCGTTGACGTGATTTGGATTATTTTGTTCGGATTACTCTATCTTCTGTGAGTATTAATTATTTAGTTGTTTATTCCACGCGAACAACTTAATAGGCCCCCAATAGGGGGCTTTTTTAATTAATATTTTTATTTTTTACTTAGCAATGTTTATAGAAAATATACTAAAACAAATTTAAACTACTCCCACTATTACTCTTTTAAATACAACTGAGTTATTGCAGAATGTTGTCTTCTGTCTACAGTTATAAATAGTGGAGACTAGTGTTAAATTTACTTAAGTGATAAAATTATTGAATTATTCCAAAAATAAATTTTATATTTATATTAAGATATCTGTAAGAGGTATCAAATTAGCCAAATTAAGGAGCTAGCCATGAAAATGCTTCAAAGTATGGTTTACCTGAGAAGCTAAATTCCTCAAATAGTAACAAATCTAGCGGCAGGTATTCATACCTCACCCAAGCTCTGAATGGTCAGTAAATTAACAAGTAGTATACGCCACATGAGCCAGAACCCTCTAGTTAGAAAAAAACTTCGGAGTCGCTTTGAGACTGTCAAACTGCTCGAAAGCGGAGGTTCTGGTAAGACTTACTTGTTAGCAGGTGCTAGACGTAACAGGCAGCAATACTCTCTCACCAGAAAAACCCTTCGTAATCGCTTTGAAATTATCAAACACTTAGGAAGCGGAGGCTCTGGTGATACATACTTAGCCGTAGACCTAGATTTACCAGGACAACCCCATTGTGTGGTCAAACATTTTCAACCAAAAGATTCCAATCCTGCTGTTCTACCCATCGCTAAAAAGTTATTTGATCGAGAAGCAGAAGTTTTATACCAGCTAGGCAACGACCACGATCAAATTCCTAGACTGTTTGCCCATTTTGATGAAGATGGAGATTTCTATTTAGTTCAGGAATTTATTGATGGTCATGCGTTAACCCAAGAAATTGTATCAGGTCAGCGTCTGAGCGAGAATGCAGTCTTAAGTTTATTAAAAGACATCCTGGAAGTGTTGGCATTCGTTCACCAAAATAACATTATTCATCGGGATATTAAGCCCCAAAATTTGATGCGGCGGCACTCCGATCAGAAGATTGTGCTAATTGACTTTGGGAGTATTAAGAAAATTGGTGCTTTGGGAGCAGGTTTAACAATTGCTGTTGGGACTCCTGGTTATATGCCAAGCGAACAGGCTAAAGGAAAGCCAAAACTTTGCAGCGATATCTACGCAGTAGGGATGATAGGCATTCAAGCTTTGACAGGTTTAATTCCTGAGCAAATAAAAGAAGATCCCAATACTGGAGAAGTTCTCTGGCGCGATCAGGTACAGGTAAGTGATGCTCTGGCAAATATTTTAGATACAATGGTTCGCGATCGCTACAACCAGCGTTATCAGTCTGCCGCAGAAGCCTTGCAAGCACTTAATTCTGCTCTGCCGTTGCCACACTCATCAGAATCTGCTGGCATCAACCAAAATGCTGATGATACTTATTTGCTAAATTATAGAAACTTTCTTTTGTTTCTAGGAATAGGGCTTGGCGCTACCACTAGTTTTATAGTATTAATTTTAATCTATACATTTATTCATACAGGTGCATCGTCTCCAAACCAACCTACTCAATTAAATAATTTTATAGAAAAATTTGTTGAGCAACGCTTTACTAATGCCAATATCAATAGCCTAATAGCCAAATCAGCATCTAAAAAAGGAGTCTGTAAAAACAATTGCAGCATTGCAAATACTACTAAAAATCAAATTGAATCTCATGATAGCAATCAACTCTAATTTATGTTCGTGCAGCATAGTGTAGCCAGATTTATTTTTGTGGTGCGTGTAGCGCAAGCGCGAGAGGTCTAGCTTCGCAAAATTCAAATATGAGTCCAGACATTAGAAACAGTTAATAATCTAGCAGCAATCATAAAAATATCTATTATCTAGCTATTAGGTATTTAATTTAAATCTAAATATTCTAAAAATTATTCTAGGATAATCACTTAGAAATTCCTGTAAAATCAATATAATAAACAAAATTTAAAAATATGGACAATACAAATCAAAAAAAAGCTTTAATTAACAGCGAAATAGCCCTCTTTCTTAGAGGTTTGATTATTGGTAAAGTGTTGACACTGATGGTTATTGGCGGGCTGCTTTGGTGGTTACTAAAGCCGAATTTATTGTCCCGTAATAACGTTAACTCTTCTTCTAATCAAAATTTCAAGACCGTCTCTAACACCGCATCCAGTTTTCAGACAGTTGCAGATGTTCCCACTGCCTCATTTAACTACGGAGGAAGTACAGCTTGGGCATCTATTCGGCAATTGGTAGATTCTCAGATCCAGAGCGATCGCCCGGAACTACAATTACGTTATGTAGACCCTGTTAATGCTAGCCCTGGTTCTAGCTCAGGCATTCGGATGTTACTTGATGGGAAACTAGACTTTGCTCAGTCTTCTCGTCCCCTTACAGATGAAGAACAAGCTATGGCAAAAGCGCGAGGCTTTACCCTTGAGCAACGTCAGATAGGTATGGATGGAATAGCAGTGGTAGTCAACCCATCCCTGAAAGTGTCAGGTTTAACTGTTGAGCAATTGCAGCAGATTTATTTGGGGAAAATTACTAACTGGAATCAAGTAGGCGGGCCAAACCTACCCATCACACCTTTATCTCAACGACCAGAGGACGCAGATACAGTAATATTCCCTAGCAACAGCGACTTGAAAGGGCAAGCACTTGGCTCGAATGTACAATATGTCTACTCTACTACAGAGGCAGTGCGCCAACTCAGTAAAATCCCTGGTGGTGTATATTACGGTTCTGCCCGTTCAGTAGTGCCTCAATGTAGTGTGAAGGCTTTGCCATTGGGTCAGACTGCTGGTCAATTAATTCCCCCCTATCGGGAACCGATGGTGTCGCCTGAGCAATGTCCGCGTCAGCGCAACCAGCTAAATACTGAAGCTATCAAAAATGGCAGCTATCCCATAATTGCTAATTTATTTGTGATTATTAAGCAGAATAAAGGTCGAGAACAGCAGATTGGGGATACTTATGCCAATCTTTTATTAACTGACCAGGGACAAAGAGCAATTGAGCAAGCTGGTTTCGTCGGGGTTAACTAATACAGCGATGTCTACGACGGGCTACGCCTACGCACTTTCCACTACAGATTATTCAGATCCCCGACTTCTTCGAGGATACTGTTGGCGAATAGGGGGTCTTACCCCTCAAAAGCAATGCAGTTTGAGAATAACAGAGCAATAAGTTAACAAACCTAAAAAGGAGCGCTATAATA